>JBCNPG010000532.1:0-2901 GCA_039593445.1 Pedobacter sp. | reverse complement strand
ATTATCTTCCGACAAAATCAGGAAAATCCCGAGCCTCCTGTCGAACGCTGAATGCAGATTTTTTCAGTGATATATCACCTCAACGAGTACGGCTAGCCTAGGCCGCTCCACCCCGGCACTCGCCTGGGTGCACTTTGCTCGGAGGTTTCATGTCTCCCCCCTACCTTCTTGTCGCCGCAATCGCAGCGACCTTTGCTTTGGTCATTGTCGTAGCCCTCTTACTCTGGAAGCGCCTCAACTCGGCACAGCCGACCACGCCGCCGACCGGCACTCCCGCCCCCGCACTCGCGGCTCCTCTCCCCCGATACGCCCCTGATGAAGAACTGCGAGGCATCTAAACCCGGCTGACCACTACGCTGCACCGCGAAAAAGCCTGGCAAACGCCCCTGTAAGGAGTTCTGCAAGTTTGTAGTCGGGTTCTGTTTAAGATCTTTACTCGTGATACTGCTCACCGAACCGGTATTGGTCAGCTTTTTTTGCGTACCATAACCCAATACCACGATTTCTTCCAAGCCCTTGGTATCTTCGGCCATGGTTACATTGATTGTTTTTTGGTTAGGCGCAATGCTCACCTCTTTGGTTAAATATCCTACCAACTTGAATACCAAAACCTTTTCTTGCTTCAAGGTTAAGGCAAAATGGCCATTATTGTCGGTAGAGGTACCGTTTGTCGTAAGATTTTTTTCATAAACGCTTACACCAACCAACGGTCCTTTATCGTCAGAGACATTTCCGGAAATTTGTTGGGCTTGGGCAAGGATAACAGGCAACATAAAGAGGCCTATCAATAGACTATATATAGAAATTTTCATAGTTTTTTAAGCTAAATGTTACCAACCTGGATTTTGTTGAAGTCTGTTGTTCTTTACCATTTCCGAATAAGGGATTGGGTATTGATACATCTTTGGCACCGTAAAAACAGCCGTAATTACAGGTACACGAGCATAGCTCAACACGCCTGTGGTTGCATTTTTGGTAATGCGTATTCCCGTTAACTGCCTATTCATTACTTGTTCGGCTATTTTCCAGCGGCGGATATCCCAAAAGCGCTGCTCCTCAAAAGCCATTTCTACACGGCGTTCATGGCGGATTACATCTCGCATTTGCGCCTGTGTTAAACCGGCAGCAAGTGTAAATGGATTAAGTCCGGCACGTTGCCTGATGGCCTGTACCGCTGCATACACCGTTGCATCAGGACCCGATGCCTCATTTTTGGCTTCCGCATAGTTGAGCAACACTTCGGCATACCTGAAAATCGGGAAGTTATGGGTAACCGATGCATAGGTTGATCCGGTGGTATTGCTACCCATAAACTTGCGGGCGTAATAACCGGTGCGGGTTTGGGTAGATACGCCTCCTGGCCTATCGCGACCGCCATCAAAGGTTTCAACGCCCCTGCCTAGCCAAGTCATGCCATTGTGAAAAATGGTTTGGTAAAATCTAGGATCACGGTTTACATAAGGATTGTTCTCGTTGTAGCCTGAAGTGGCATCGGTAATGGCTTTGCCATTGGCCATTTCAAAAGCATCTACCAATTCTTGGGTTGGGCTTGTACGGCCTTGGCTAACCGTATTGTTGGCCAGGTAACCCACCGGCGAATTGGCATATTCTACGTTATTGTTATTGGCCGCCTGATAGGCGAAAATAACCTCACGGCTGGTACGCGTTAAGAAGGCATTGGCATAGGTTGCCTCCAAGGCAAACTTGCCACTTGAAATGTCCATAATGGCTTTGGCGGCATCGGCGGCCTTGTTCCATTTAGACAAATCGTTCTGCGTATTGTACAAAGGACTAGCCGCATAAAGCAATATTCTTGCTTTCAAGGCCATAGCCGCGCCTTGGGTAGCTCTGCCCAAATTGGTATTGTCAATAGGATCTTTGCGCAGCTGTGGCATAACCGCATCGCATTCTGATACGATGTAGTTTACGCACTCGTCATAACTGTTGCGAGGGATGTTCAGGTCGTCGGTAAAACTGAATACCCTATCGCCAATTAATGGCACTCCACCAAAACGTTTCACCAGTTCAAAGTAAAACAAGGCCCTCAAGAACCTGGCTTCTGCTTTCCAATAACCTTTATTGGCCGCATTCGAACTGATCAGGTTGATCTTATCGATATTGGCAAGCATGATGTTAGAAAGCCTGATGCCAGTATAGTTTTTGCCAAATGTATCGTCAGGATTGTTGTTGGCGGTCAGCATCGAGCGGGTAAAATTTTCAATACTTGTATTCAGTCCAGAAGCGATGGCATCATCAGATCCCGCATCAAGGTAATTGTTGTCGATCCTGTTATAGCCGTTAGGCACATAGCTGTAGATATTATTCAAGAACTGCTCGGTATAGTAGCCAATCGAATCCGTGGTATCAAACACCACATCTTCCTTCAAATTTTGCAAGGGCTCTTTTTCGATCAAGTTCTTTTGGCAACTGGCAATGGCAAAAACAGATCCAGCCAGTATCAAAATATTTAGATATTTCGTTTTCATAATTTTAAAACTTCACGTTAACACCCATGTTCATTACTCGTTGCAGCGGATATTGATTGGTTACACCCTCTGGGTCTAAATAGTCAAGTGGCGTTGCGGTCAATAGATTTTGTCCGTTTACAAAGAAGCGTACATTGCTCAATTTTAACTTTGAAGACCATTTGAACGGCAAAGTGTATCCGATTTCGGCATTCCTCAATCGAACATAACTAGCCGAGCGGTACCAAAAAGACGAGGTAGCCTGGTTATGTGCCGAGTTGGCAATAGACAATCTAGGGAAAGTTGCCGTAGCTGCTGTTTGCGGGGTCCATCTGTCCAAATCGATTGGCCAAGCCTGTCCCTTGCCATTGTTGGTAAAGGCAAAAGTTCTGTTGCCCGCAATGTTTACGTAGCGATTGCCATTGCCTTCAACCAA
>JBCNPG010000531.1:0-2905 GCA_039593445.1 Pedobacter sp. | reverse complement strand
GCTCGGCGATGCGGCCCACGTGATGCCCCCTTTTGCGGGCGAAGGCGTAAATATGGCCATGCTCGATGCTTTGGAATTGAGCGATTGCCTAGCCAACTATCCAAGCATGGCAGAAGCGATTAGCCAATACGAGCAGCAAATGCGTAAAAGGGCAAGCGCTACGGCCAAAGATACATTAGACCAAACCGAATCGATGCACTCGGCCGAAGGCTTAAAAAATATGTTGGCGATGTTTGCTGGTTAGGTAAAACACTGAAAAACAGCCTTGCCTGACCGAATAGATCGAGGTTAGGCTAGGTTTTTTGTCTTTTTCATCATGGCCAACGACCGCTCGTCGAAAGTGTTTTCCGGCAAAGGAGCCACCACTTTTTCGAACAGTTCCATCAGATCGGCCGAATGATTGGCTATTTTCTGGGTCTTGATGTTAAAATGTATGAATTTTGTCCACAGTAAAGCTTTCAGTTCGGTTTCATCTTCGTTCCACATTTTCATTTCTACCCATAAAATCTTGTCGGTGTATTGAAACAATTGCGTTTCGATGAGCACGGTTTCCATGGTCAGCGCGGGCTTGATGTAACTGATCTGGTTGGCTAGAACTACCCAGCTGTTGCCACTTGTTTTCAGAAATTTGAATACATCCAGACCATAGCTTTCGGCAATCTGGTCTTCGCGGGCATTGATCAAATAATCCAGGTATTTAGAATTGTTCAGGTGGTTGAAAGGGTCGCAATCCTGGAACCTGATTTTCCTTTTGGTCTTTAATACCTTTTCCATTTTGAAAGGTTTAAGCTACATACCAATCGGTATGTGCAGGGTTAAAATTTTTTAGTTCTTTATTTTGGTAATGATTTCCTTGTCTATAAAATCCATGGCATTGCGGATATAGCTATCGTCGTTATGGGTGAAGGCTAGAAGCGAGCTCCCTTCGATAAGGGTTAAAATCAGCTTGGCTTGATCCAGCGCGTTCAAATCCTGTTTCAGTTCCAGGTTTTGCTTGCCAGTTTCGATAATGGCAGCTAAGCCATCCAGCATTTTTTTCGACAGGTTTTCTGCCTGTTTAAAGAGCGAGGGATTGATGTATTTGGTATCGACGCCAACCCTTAACATGGGGCAGCCGCCAAGATCCTTCACGAGATCATAGTAGCCTCGCTGATAGCTGGTAATGGCATATAATTTATGGACAGCGCCTTGGGTGGAGGCTATCCGCCTGAAAAGCGGATGGAGGGCTGTTTTGACATTGAACTCAAAAGCCTTTAAGGCCAAATCTTCCTTGTTGGCAAAATTGCAGTAAATAGCACCTTTGGTTAATCCGGTAGTTTGGGTAATATCGGCTAAACTGGTGCCTACATAACCCTGTTTGTTAAAAACCGGTGCCACTTTGGTTAATATGAATTCGCTGGTATGCATAGCTTGGTGCAAACTTTAAACAAATATAGCATTCAAATACCAATCGGTATGTGAATGTTTAAAATAAATTTTCCGTGGCCATCAGACAAGGAGGCTATCTAATTAGCTTTCGCTGCTGGTTTCGGTTTCGTCGTCTTGCAATCCTTGAATAAACTCGGTTGGCGTTTTTCCAAACTCTCTTTTAAATTCGTTGCTGAAGTATTTCCTGTCGCTAAAGCCCACGGCATAAGCTATTTCCTTGATGTTCAGCTCTCCTTGCCTTAATAGTTGGGCAGCCCGCTTTAAACGCATCGTTTTGATGAATTCGTTTACAGAAATACCTGTTACCGCACGTATCTTCTTGTACAATACTGCTTGGCTTATTCCGATGAGGGTGCTGAGTTTGGGAATAGAAAAATCGCTGTCTCCGATATTATCTTCCAAAATCTGGATCAGTTTTTTCAAGAAGACCTGGTCTAGTCCGATAGGTTCGGGCACTTGAGGGCTAAGGGAGAGCAGCTGTGCGTATTTTTTTTGCAGCCATGTTCTTGAGGTTATCAGGTTCCTGACGTTGAGTTTAAGCAGGTTTACTTCGAAAGGTTTGGTAATGTAGGCGTCGGCACCAGTTTCGAGCCCATTTATCTGATGGATGTAGGCTGCCCTTGCCGTAAGCAGTATAACCGGAATGTGGCTGGTACGGTCGTCGGTTTTAAGCTTATGGCAAAGTTCAAATCCATCCATACCGGGCATCATCACATCGCTAATGACAAGATCGGGCAGTTTCTGGCTGCAGATTTGCCAAGCCTCCAAACCGGAAGAAGCTTCCAACAGCTGGTAATCCTGCTGGAAAATATGGACAATAAACTTCCTGATTTCGATGTTGTCGTCGGCAATGAGCAATTTTTTTCCTTTTTTCTGAACAACGTCTTCCGTAGGCTGTAGGCTGGTTTCCTGTTGCGGATAATAGGTCTGATTTTCGGGGTTTGTTTGATGCTGCAAGAGTTCTGTAGCACTAAAATGGGCTGTTCCTTTAAGCAGGTAAAAACCGAACTTGGTTTTTTTGCCACCATTGGGCTGGTCAAGACTGGCTACCTTGATTTGGCCGTGGTGAAGCTCGACAATGCTTTTTGAAAAGGCCAAGCCAATGCCGGTTCCAATGTTGCTGGGCTCGTCTGCCTGATAAAAATTGGTGAAAATATTGGCCTGATCTGCCTGCGATAAGCCTTTGCCGGTATCGGTTACCGAAATATTGACCCTGTCTGGCTCGTTATGGATTTCCAGTATAATTTTGCCTCCATCTTTAGTGAATTTGAAGGCGTTGGAGAGGAGGTTGAAGAGTACTTTTTCTAGCTGTGGCTTATCAAAATATATCGTCAGTTCGGCTTCATGGCATTTAAAAATATAATCGATATTCCTGCTTTCGGCCATGTTCTTAAAAGCAAGATAAATTTCGTTGCAAAAACTGACGATGTTCTCGGGGCTAACGTGAACACGCATCTTGCCTGCTTCTGCCTTCCTG
>JBCNPG010000530.1:0-2906 GCA_039593445.1 Pedobacter sp. | reverse complement strand
GGTTGATTTGATGCATGTCGAAAAAGACCCTGAGTAACTGCGCAAGAATGATCAGGATAAAAGGGAATGCGAACGTGGTGAAAAAAACTGTGGCACCGGCAAGGCGCAAAGGGTCGTTCTTGCTGAACAGCTTAAAGGCCATTTTAATGTGCTTAAAAAATAATTTCGACCTTTTTACCGTAATTGCTAACATCTGTGGAATTTACCCTTAGCCCAAAAATAGCAAAATTATGGTAGCTGTAACGTTTTTGACTTAATTTTTGCCATACTGTTAAACAATGTAGAAAAAAATTAAATTTACCATCAGTTAATTTTTTAAAACCTCATCCATGAAAAACTACCTTATTGTGTTGCTGTTTGGCTGCACATTTCCCTTTTGGGCCAAGGCCCAGCAAATTAAATATTCTGATGGCAATAACAGCTGGAATGCCGATTCTTTGGGCAACCAACGCGCATTGGTCAGCTATGCCGGTGCCGGAAAAATTGCCAAAGTAAATATCGAATGGCGTCGTAGCGATCCCAATCCCGAAGAAAAGGCAATCATTGTACAGGATGCCAAAACCGGAAAAAGAATAGAGAACATATTGCCGTTGTCGCTTAACAAAGAGCGGGGCATCATTTGTTTCGAACCTGTTAGTGGCGCCGGAACTTATTACATTTACTATCAGCCCTACAAAAATGAGGGCCGGTCTAACTACCCCAAGGGAATTTATCCGAAGCAGGGCAAGCTGCCGAATTGGATAGCCCAAAAAGATGCAGAGCTGATGCCAGCCAATGCCAAGGCCTTGCAAATCGAATCAATCAATGCGTTTAACGGCGTGTACCCCATGGAGGTAATTGCCACGAGTGCCGAAGTGGCTAAATTAAAAACGCAGTATGCAGAACCCGCATATTTGGTGTTTCCCGAATACAGAATGTTTCCCATCGTGATGAAAAACGATATTCCGCAACGCTGGGTTGCCAAAGGGCCACAAAAAACATTTGCCGATGTAGCTTTAAGAGGCGAGAATTTTTCTTTTCAACTGGGAATTTATGCCTTGAAGGAACTGCAGAACGTCAAACTGAAATTCAGCGATTTAAAAGATAATTCGGGTAACAAAATAGCATCACAGCTTTTTTCTTGCCTCAATACCAATGGTACTACCTACGATGGCAAACCGTTTAGCAAACCAGTTGAAGTACCTCAAAACCAGGTGCAAGCATTATGGTGCCTGCTTAACATACCTGTAAGCGCCAAAGCCGGAACCTACACAGGCACGGTAGAGGTATCGGCAGCCAATGCGCCTGCCCAAAACATCAAAATCAGCTTAAAAGTAGATGCGCGTGTAAGCAAGGAAAATGGAATCAATGAACCTTGGAAACAAACCCGCCTTACTTGGCTGAATTCTACCTTGGCACAAGAAAATACAGTGATTGCGCCTTATACGGCGTTGCAGGTACAGGGAACGAGTATCAGCTTGCTGGGACGCAAGGTAGAATTGGATAAAAACGGTTTCCCAAAACAGATCCAAACTTTCTTTAGTCCCGAAATGACAGAGATGACCAGTACGCCAAACAATCTGCTGGCCGAAAATATCCATTTCCACTTCGTGCGTAAAAGCGATGGCAAAAATATCTTGTTGAAAGACAGTGGAGTAGAATTTACCAAAAAAGAAGCTGGAACAGTGCAGTGGAAGACCACAAGTGCCAACGATAGCTTGCAGCTGGATGTTTCTGGCAGCTTGGAGTTTGATGGCTTTATGTCGTACACCGTGAAAGTAACGGCTTTGAAGGACATCGATTTGAAAGACGTAACCATGCATATCCCTTTCAACAAAACCGCGGCTACCTATCTGATGGGCTTCGGCCAAAAAGGTGGCGAACGTCCCGAAAAGTTTGAATGGAAGTGGGATGTGGCCAATAAAAATCAAGATGGTGCCTGGCTGGGCAATGTAAATGCAGGTTTGCAATATTCGCTTCGCGACGAAAAATACGTACGTCCTTTAAATACCAATTTTTACCTGCAAAAACCATTGTTGCTCCCTACTTCTTGGGGCAATGGCAACAAGGGCGGTGTAAGCATAGGCATTAAAGGCAGTTCGATGCTGGCGAATAACTATACGGGCGAACGCGAGATGAAAAAGGGCGAAGTACAATATTATAACTTTACCTTGCTAATCACGCCTTTCCATACCATCAACACCGATTTTCAATGGGAGAACCGTTTTTACCATAAATACAACAGTATAGATAGTATTAAGGCTACCGGTGCTACAGTGGTCAATATTCACCACGCTACGCCGATCAATCCTTGGATCAATTATCCTTTTATTGAATACGGCAAAATGAAAAGCTACATTATGGAGGCCCATAGCAAAGGCTTGAAAGTGAAAATCTATAATACGGTTCGCGAACTGTCCAACCGTGCTTACGAAACTTTCCCGATGCGCAGCTTGGGCCACGAAATCTACTCGCCGGGCAAAGGTGGGGGCTTCTCTTGGTTACAGGAACACGTAAAAGACGATTATATCGCGGCTTGGTTTGTGCCCGAAATCAAGGATGCTGCCATTGTAAACAGTGGCATGAGCCGTTGGCACAACTATTATGTAGAGGGCATGAACTGGCTGACCAAAAATGTAGGTATTGATGGCATCTACCTAGACGATGTAGCCTTCGACCGCATCACCATGAAACGCATTAAACGAGTGCTTACCCAAAACGGGCATCCCGGAATCATCGATCTGCACTCGGCCAACCAGTATAACAAAAGCGATGGCTTTAACAACAGCGCCAACCTGTACATGGAACATTTTCCTTACCTGAACCGTTTGTGGTTTGGCGAGTATTTCGACTACGAAAAGAACAAGCCCGATTTCTTCCTAACCGAGGTTAGCGGTATTCCGTTTGGCTTGATGGGCGAAATGCTA
>JBCNPG010000053.1:0-10573 GCA_039593445.1 Pedobacter sp. | reverse complement strand
GAGCTTTAATTTGTTTTCTTCTACCAAACGCATAACGCTTGGCGTAGTCGCAGTGGTTTTGGTTACCGAAGCCAAATCGAAAATGTCGGTCACCCGATCGGGCATCTCATTGGCATAGGTGTGAAAACCGTAGGCTTTGTTATAAATAACCTTTCCATCTTTAGCTACGAGCACCACCAAGCCGGGCGTTGCCTTGCCTGCAATGGCCTCGGCAGCAATTTTATCTATTTCTTTCAGGTTTTCGGTGTTTACGCCGGCATCCTCGGGTACGGTATATTTGAGGCGGGTAACCGTGGTTTTAAAGCCTGAGCCTGCCGTATATTTGCCAGAATAGCTTTGAGCAAGCACCTGTTCGGCAGCTATGCCCCCAAAAATAACCTGTGGAGCAATCATGGCGGCTTCGGCGCTTTGTTGCGGGCTCCATACAATTGGCGCGCTCAGGTTGTCGAATGCCGATAGGCTTTTGCCTTCGCCAAACAATACCAAAACCAGTTCCTTGTGTCTGGCTACGTTGCTGATAAAATTAAGATAGCGACCATTATTTGCCATCTGATCGGTTACGCCGATAATTACCGTGCTGAAGTATTTGAGGTCGTCTTCCAGGTTGTTCAAGGTGGCGGAGTCCTTATATTTTTCGGCACTCACCGATTTTACATCGGCATATTTGTTAAGCAGGCTGTCGAATGGAGCTTGGTAAACGAAGCCAAGGTCTATCGAAACGAACTTTTTGTCGGCCAGCTTGGTTATGGGAATAAAACCTTGCTGATTGTTTAAAAGCACGTTGCTTTTGGCAATGGCATTGATGTTTTTAAGTCTGTTTTCGTTTTGTTTGTGGTCTTGGGCGCAGGCACTTAAGGTAAAAACGGTAGTTAGGCAAATGGCAATTACGCCAGCCAGGTTATTTCTCATATACTTTTTCTCCATTCAGGTAGGTCTTTAATACTTTGTTGTCTAAAATCTGGTGTGGTGCGGCTTTCATAATGTCCTGATCCATCATTACAAAATCGGCGAACTTGCCCACTTCCAGGCTTCCCTTTTCTTTTTCTTCAAAATTGGCTTTGGCTGCCCAAATGGTCATGCCCCGCAAAGCTTCTTCGGGTGTAAGGGCGTTTTCCATCTGAAAGCCTCCAGCTGGATAATCCTTGTTGTCTTTTCTAATGGTTGCGGCATAAAAAGTAAGCATGGGGTTGATCTGTTCTACCGGAAAGTCGGTACCCAATGGTATCCAACCATTTTGGGCCATCAATTGTTTGTAGGCATAGGCACCTTTTATTCTTTCGTGGCCTAGGCGGTCGGCGGCCCAGTACATGTCTGAAGTGGCATGGGTAGGCTGTACAGACGGGATCACGCTGGTTTTGCCGAAGAGGGCAAAATCGCTCGGTGCCACTACTTGTGCATGCTCTATGCGCCAGCGTTTATCATTTTTGCCTCCAAGTACCTCGTTGTAGATTTTTAAGATGCTGCGGTTGGCCGAATCGCCAATGGCATGGGTACACATCTGAAAGTTATGCTGGTTTATTTTTTGGGCTACTTCCTGAAAGTGCTTGATGTCGCTCAGCAAAAAGCCCGATTTTTTGGGCATATCGGAATAGGGATGCAATAGGCAGGCACCTCTCGAGCCCAATGCGCCATCGGCATAAACCTTAAAGGCACGCACATTAAGGCGGTCGGTTTTAATGGCTCCCCGCTTAAACAGGTATTCGAAGTTTTTTTCGGCATCGGAGAGCATCACATACAAACGCATTTTTAGGCTGTGGTCTGCCTGCAGTTTTTCGATAAACTCTACGGCATCGTAATCAAGGCCACAATCGTCAATGGTGGTCAGACCTACTGCAAAACAGTTTTTTTGTGCGTCCAATAAAATCTTTTTGGCTTGGACCGCATCCGCTGAAGGCACTTTGCTCGCTACGAGTTCCACGGCATTGTCGATGAGCAGGCCGGTAAGCTTGCCATCTTTTTCAACAATATCACCACCGGTTAATGTAAACGATTTGGTAATGCCTGCTTCGCTCAAGGCGATGTCGTTGGCAATTGCGGCATGGCCGTCTATCCGTTCCAGCAGCACTGGCCTATTCGGGAAGAGCTTGTCCAGTTTTTCCCTGGTTGGGAACTGCTTGTCGGGCCAGTCGTTTTGGTCCCAGCCACGGCCGGTAAGCCAACCATCGGGATGTGTTTTGGCAAATTCGCTCAGCTTGTCCAAAACTTCCTGCCAGCTATTGGTATTTCGCAAATCGGCTGTCTGCAAGCTTTGGCCATAGCCGAAAAAGTGGGCATGGGCATCAATGAAACCAGGATAAATAGCCTTTCCTTGGGCGTCAAGTTCCTCTTTGGCATCATATTGGCCCTTGATTGCCGCATTTTTGCCCAGCTGTATAATCTTGCCATCCTTAATCGCCATGGCTTCTACAATGTCAAATTTGTCGTTAACCGTATAAATCTTGGCGTTATAAACAATCAGGTCGGCCCGTGGCTTGCTGCAGCTGCAAAAAACTGCCAATAAAAGGAATAAGGATAAAATCTTTTTCATGTGTGTGTTTAGTTTTTTAAAAGTGAGAGCCAATTTGGCTGTTTAGCGACCTTCTAGGTGGTTTACGCTCTTAGGCTCCTGCACTTTGTTCGGTTTCATGCTTTAAAGATATAAAAAGCAGTCGAGTTTTCGATTCCTACTTGCTGTTTGGGGGCTGTTGTGCCGCGTCATTGCGCTAAAGTTAGTGGTTTGTGGCTAGCAAGCGGAAAGACGACCATTTCACAACAAACCAACGAACTAATCGGTCAAAGAACCACACAGTTAAGTCATTTCGCTCCAGTATTGTGAAAACAGGCTTATGGATAAGGCTTATTTTCGCTAAATTAGCACCTTTACACAACCATTATAGATGTCTGATATTATTCAACTTTTACCCGATAGTGTTGCCAACCAGATTGCGGCAGGTGAGGTGGTACAGCGACCGGCTTCGGCGGTAAAAGAGCTTTTAGAGAACGCCATAGATGCAGGGGCAGACAAGATACAACTGATTGTAAAAGATGCAGGCAAGGCCCTGATCCAAGTAATAGATAACGGCTGCGGCATGAGCATCAGCGATGCACGCCTCTGTTTTGAACGCCATGCCACTTCGAAAGTGCGCAAGGCGGAAGATTTGTTTGCCATTCGGACCATGGGTTTTAGGGGCGAAGCCATGGCTTCAATTGCCGCCATTGCGCAGGTTGAAATGAAAACCAAACGCCATGAAGACGAGGTAGGTACCCTTATTCAGATTGAAGGTTCGAATTTTGTCAAACAGGAGCCTACGGGTTGCCCTAACGGAACCAGTATCGCCGTAAAAAACCTTTTCTATAACATTCCGGCGCGAAGGAACTTTTTGAAGAGCAATCCGGCGGAGATGCGCCATATCATTGACGAATTTCAGCGGGTTGCCTTGGCAAGGCCACATATTGCCTTTAGCCTGCATCACGATGGGCAGGAGATCTATCGCTTGCCCGCTTCGGGTATGAAGCAACGGATCGTGCATTTATTGGGCAATAATTACAATGAGCGTTTAATACCGGTTGAAGAAGAAACCACCATCATCAACCTCAAAGGCTTTATCGGCAAGCCCCAGTTTGCCAAAAAAACAAGGGGAGAGCAGTTCTTTTTTGTAAACGAACGCTTTATCAAAGACGGTTATTTGAACCATGCCATCAATAGGGCCTACGAAGAATTGTTGCCCGACGACAATTTTCCTTTGTATGTGCTCTTCATCGATATCGATCCGGCAAAAATCGATGTGAACGTGCACCCTACCAAAACCGAGATCAAGTATGTGGACGAAAAATCCATCTATGCCATTATCCACTCGGCGGTAAAGCGGTCGCTGGGCAAGTTCAATATCAGTCCAACCATCGATTTTGATCAGGAAACGGGTTTCAGCAATATGATCAGTCCCATAGCCCCCGAAGATATTGTGCCTCCAAGCATTTCCTTTAATCCCGATTTTAACCCTTTTACACCAAGCAAGCCGGCCAGTTCGGGTGGTTTTGCCTCGAGAAGCCCTGTGCAGCATGCGCCGAGCGCCAAAAACTGGGGTTCGTTGTACGAGGTGGTGCAGCATCAGGAACCCGAACAGGTGAGCATCGACTTGGGCAGTTCACAACGCGACGAACAATTTGAGCCCGTGCAGAAACAATTCATGCAGATCCATAACCGTTATATTGTTTCGCAGATCAAATCGGGCATTATGCTTATCGACCAACAGGCCGCGCACGAACGCATTTTGTACGAACGGTTTTTGTTGCACCTGGAAGACCGTAAAGGCGCTTCGCAACAAAGCCTGTTTCCGCAAACGGTAACTTTGAGCGCCAACGATTACGAGTTGGCGAAGGGCCTGCTCGACGATATCAAGAGCTTGGGGTTTGAAGTGCGTGAGTTTGGCAAAAATACCTTGGTTATCGAGGGCATTCCGGTCGATTTGGGCAGCAGCAACATCAACGAAACCGAGCTGTTTGAACGCCTGATAGAAGGCTTTAAAAATTCGCAGCAAGAGCTTAAATTAGACAAGCGCGATGCCTTGGCCAGAAGCATGGCCCGTAACAGTGCCATTAAAAACGGAACGGCTTTGAGCCAACAGGAAATGAATGCGCTGATTGAAGAACTTTTTGCCTGTAAAACTCCTAACTTTAGTATTGGAGGCCGACCAGTAATCCAAACCATTACCTTGGCCGAACTGATGCAAAAATTTGAAAAGTAATCTTATGAATAACTTAAATATTCCTCCGGTAGTAAAAAACCTGCTGATTATCAATGTGATTTTCTTTGTGGCTACCTGGATTTTTAAACAACAAGGTGGACCTGATTTACGTGATCTTTTAGGTGCACATTATTTTGATTCGCCTAAGTTTCAATTCTGGCAACCGATTACCTATATGTTCATGCATGCCGATTTTCAGCATATTTTTTTCAATATGTTTGGCTTATTCATGTTCGGGGGTATTTTAGAAAATCATTGGGGCAGTAAGCGATTCTTAAATTTCTACTTCATTACCGGCTTGGGTGCACTGCTTTTGCAATGGGGAGTTCAGGCATTTGAGTTGTACCAGATCACGGGTTCGATTGTAAACAACGGTAAGGTGCCATTAGAAATGCTTGCCTCCGCACAGTTCGATCCAAAGCTTTTTTCAGCTGAAGAGGCCGGAAATTTATATTCCATCTATTTCGGTACAATGATAGGCGCTTCTGGAGCAGTCTTTGGTGTAATGACTGCCTTTGGTATGCTTTATCCAAATGTAGAACTGTATCTGATGTTTATTCCAATTCCGGTTAAGGCCAAATATTTTATTCCGATTTACATCGTTATAGAATTGTTTTTGGGAGTGGCGAAAATCCAAGGCGACTCGGTGGCGCACTTTGCCCACTTGGGTGGTGCCTTAATTGGATTTATTTTGGTGAAGCTCTGGAGAAACAAAAATACCTTTTACGACTACTATGAATAACAATATTTGGTACGACTTAAAGCTGAAGTTTTTTAGATCAGGTAGCCCCGCTATGGCCTATATTGGGCTTAATGTACTCATTTTTGTAATGGTTGGTTTGGCTGGCTTGATCTGCTTTCTGATGGGGCAAAGTGGCTTTGTGAATGGTTTGGTATACCAATACATGGCCTTTCCGTCAAGTCCAGAATTATGGCTGAGCCATTTTTATACCCTCATAACCTACCAGTTTTTTCACGTCGGCTTTATGCACATCCTGTTCAATATGCTTTGGCTGTATTGGATGGGGCAACTGCTGCTCGATTTCATCAAGCCTAGGCAATTCCATGTCATTTATTTGGGCGGAGGCATTGCAGGTGCTATCTTTTTTGCGCTTATTTTCAACTTCATTCCCGCTTTTAAGGAATTGATAGGTATACCGCTCATTGGTGCTTCGGCTAGTGTGATGGCGGTCATGGCGGCTTTGGCTACTTTGGTGCCCAATTATGAAATCCGTTTGATGTTTTTGGGCAATATCAAAATGAAATACCTGTTGGCAGCCTACATCGTTTTAGACTTGATTGGTACGGCAGATGGTAATGCAGGAGGTAGCTTGGCTCATTTGGGTGGCGCTATATTTGGCTTTGTTTATATCAAATTGTTGCAAAACGGGTATGATATGAGTACTGTTTTTAAACGCAAGCCAAAGCTCAAAGTGGTCCGGAATGAAAATGTAAGGAAAAGCCCCGATCAGGTGAACCAAAAGGAAATCGATGCCATTTTGGATAAGATTTCCAAAAGCGGTTACGATAAGTTAAGCAAAGAAGAAAAAGAAACGCTGTTCAAGGCAAGCAAAAATTAATGAAGAAGAAGTTTACCTTTCTCGATAAGTTGTTGCTGCTGATCAGTGCTGTACTGGTTATAGGCCTGGTCTGTGGCATTTTGGCCGGTCAAAACGATCCAAGGCAACATATCGTGCTGGCCTTTTTCGGATTGGCTTATCCTTTCTTTTTGCTGGGTAACGTAATTATGCTGATATGGTGGGTGCTGCGCCGACGCTGGATATTGGGCTTGGTTACAGTGGTAGTAATTTGCAGTGGTTGGCATACGCTTATTGCTACCTTCGGACTTTTCGGAAATGTGGGTGCCAACCAAAAAGAAGAAGCCAGCTTGGTGCGGATGATGACTTACAACGTGCACAATTTTAAGCCTTATGGCGAAGAGATTACGCAAGGCATAAAAGCCAAGATGCTCGATGTGGTGAAGATCCAAAATCCAGACATCATTTGTTTCCAGGAATTTTATACCCGCTACAAAGGCCCATTCGATACGGTAGATAGCCTGATGAAAATGCTCAACACCGAACATTATTATTTTCAGCCTACCATGAAAAGCCAGTCGGAAGCTATCGGATTGGCCATTTTTTCTAAATATCCCATTAAAAATAAGGGCAAGATTATTTTTGAGCCAAACGCAGGCAACGAGAGTATCTACCTCGACTTGGATGTAAACGGCCAAACCATCAGGGTTTACAACATCCATCTCCAATCGATTTCTTTCGAAAAAGAAGATTATACCTATTTGGAAAAAGTAAAGGAAATGGATCCGCAGATGAACCCTTCCAAGCGTATTGTGCGTATGCTGAGGAGCGCTTTCAAAAAGCGCAGCGAACAGGTGGGTATCATGAAGGCCCATATGCGTACCTGTACGGTTCCCTACATTATTGCCGGCGATTTTAACGACACGCCTGCCTCTTACGCGGTAACACAAATGACGGATTCGCTCAACAATGCCTTCATCAAACAGGGAAGGGGTTTAGGGCGCACCTATAATGGCAAATTCCCCAACTTTCAAATCGATTATATTGCCACTACAAAAGACTTTGAAGTGGTTAACTACCATATTGTTGAAGCAAAATTGTCAGACCATTTTCCTGTTCGCAGCGACCTGCGTTTAAAAAGCAAGCCTTAAACGGTTTTTATTTACATTTGCAGCATGATACAAGATCTCCAGTTATACAATACCCTTACGCGAAAAAAAGAAATATTCGAACCTTTGAATGCGCCACACGTGGGCATGTACGTGTGCGGTCCAACCGTTTACAGCGATGTGCATTTGGGCAACTGTAGAACTTTTATCTCTTTCGACCTTATTTTCAGGTACCTGAAATACAGCGGCTACAAGGTTCGCTACGTAAGGAATATTACCGATGCCGGCCATCTGGAAGGCGATAGGGACGAGGGCGATGATAAATTTGCAAAACGCGCCAAGTTGGAACAGCTCGAGCCGATGGAAATTGTACAGAAATACACCTTGGGTTTTCATGAGGTGTTGCGCATGTTCAATACCCTGCCGCCAAGCATCGAGCCTACGGCAACTGGTCATATCATTGAGCAGATTGAAATGATCAAGGTCATTATGGATAACGGCTTTGCCTATGAGGTAGATGGCACCATTTATTTCGACGTAGAAAAGTACAGCAAAAAATATAACTATACCATTTTAACCAATCGCAACCTCGACGAACTGTTGGCCAACACCCGCGAACTGGGCGGCCAAGGCGATAAGCACGGACGGTTGGATTTTGCCCTGTGGATCAAGGCGAAACCCGAAACCCTGATGCAATGGGCATCGCCATGGGGCATGGGCTTTCCGGGCTGGCACATCGAGTGTTCGGCCATGAGTGCCAAATACCTCGGCAGCGAGTTCGATATCCACGGGGGTGGCATGGATTTGGCAGCTACGCACCATACCAACGAAATCGCACAATCTGAAGCCTGCAGCCACCATCAGCCGGCCAAGTATTGGATGCATACCAATATGTTGACGGTAAACGGTACCAGAATGTCTAAATCGGCAGGCAACGGCTTTTTGCCGGGCGAGCTGTTTACAGGCAATCACCCGTTGCTTAAAAAAGGCTACAGCCCAATGACGGTGAAGTTCTTTATGTTGCAGGCACATTACCGCAGTACGCTTGATTTTTCTAACGATGCACTTGATGCTTCGGAAAAAGGCTTTAAACGCATGATGAATGCCATTGCCCTTTTGCCAAAACTGGTAGCCAGCGAGCAAAGCGATGTAGCTATCGAGCCGATCCGCATCAATTGTATCAATGCCATGAACGACGATTTCAACAGTCCGGTGGTTATTGCCGAACTTTTTGAAGCCGTTCGCATCATCAATACGGTTTACGATGGCAGCGCCAGGATTTCGGCCACAGAACTCGAAGCCCTCAAAAAGCTGATGAACGATTTTGTAACCGATATTTTTGGCTTGAAAGACGAAGATACCAGCAATGGCAAGTTTAATGAAGTATTGGATATGGTGATTGCACTGCGCAAAGAAGCCAAAGAGAATAAAGACTACGCCACCTCGGATATGATCAGGGTAGGCCTGCAAAAAATAGGCATTCAGCTAAAAGACAGCAAGGATGGAACAACCTGGAGCAAGCTGTAGTTGGAGATCATGGCACATAATAGCTAGTAGAAGGCCTTTGGCCTTTAAGCTTTCACCTTTAAATAAAGAATTTATACAATGAAAAAATATTTATCGCTAGCCTTGATTGCAGTTGCCTCGTTATCGGCTTGCAACAACAATAAGCCCAACTCGGAAGGTAACGAGCCTCAACAGGAGGTGAAGCTTTTATCGCCCGATTTCAATGCCGACAGTGCGTTTGCCTATACCAAGGCACAGGTAGATTTCGGGCCCCGCATACCTTCTACCAAGGCACACGCCGATTGTGCGGCTTACTTGGTGAAGCAATTCAAGTCGTTTGGCGGACAAGTGTTTGTGCAGGAAGGTGCCACCAAAACCTATGATGGCAAGAACCATCAGCTGAAGAATATCATTGCGGCTTTTTATCCAGAGAAAAAACAGCGCATATTGATTACCGCACACTGGGACGCGCGTCCATTTTCGGACCAGGATCCAGATGCCAATATGCACGATAAACCTTTCGATGCGGCCAACGATGGGGCCAGTGGTGTAGCCGTTATGCTGGAGATGGCCCGACAACTGCAACAGAAACAACCCAATGTAGGAGTCGATTTTATTTTATGGGATATCGAAGATTATGGCAAGGCCAATGACGAATCGGTCAATGAAACCACTTGGTGCCTAGGCTCGCAGTATTGGGTTAAAAACCAGCCAGTGAAGGGTTACAAGCCACTTTATGCCATTAATTTAGATATGGTGGGTGGCAGCAATGCCCAATTTACGCAAGACGAGGTTTCGAGAAAATATGCACCACAAATTGTGAAGAAAGTTTGGGACATCGGCAATGAGATCGGCTACTCGGCCTACTTTGTCAACGTACCTTCGGGCAACCTGATCGACGACCATTTTTGGGTAAACCAAGCTGGTATTCCGTGTATAGATGTGATCCATTATTCAGATGCATCGGGTTTTTACATGAACTGGCATACGCAGCTCGACAACCTGAACAATATTGACAAAAATACGCTGAAAGCGGTAGGACAAACCATGCTCGAGACCATCTATCGCGAGCAGCCCGTTAGTTAATGTGTAATTGTGGAATACTTTTTGGCCGGCGTTTGCGCCCAAATCTTATATTCGCGCTACGATAATAAATAAACCATGAAGAAAATCATTTACACCGCTTTATTGGCCTCATTGAGCGTAGGTGCTTATGCACAAAAGTCAGATGGAACAACAAAATCTTTGGTTAATGCCGAAAAAGCTTTTGCCGAAGACGCGGCCAAAGAAGGCGCAAATGCAGCTTTTCTAAAATATACGGCATCAGATGCCTTGGTATTCAGGCCTAATCCTATCAATGCCAAAAAATACTACGCCACCGCAACCGATATGAAATCGCTCAGCTGGACGCCCACTATGGCCCGCGTATCAAGAAGTGGCGATTGGGGCTTTACCAGCGGCGCCTATGTCATCAATGGCGAACAAAAATCATACGGACACTACCTGTCGGTTTGGCGGGCCAAAAACGGCAAATGGGAATTGATCCTCGACCTTGGCGCCGAAACCAACAAGCCTTTAAGCAAAACGGCTACCAATTTTGTAGAGCCTAAAGATCACTTTATCCCGAAATTTACCACAGACAAAGAGCTGAAAGCGGGCAGGGAAGTGATTTTAACAACCGAGAAAACATTAAATG
>JBCNPG010000529.1:0-2907 GCA_039593445.1 Pedobacter sp. | reverse complement strand
ACCTTGCCTAAGTGGAGTCCGGCCTTAAACTGGGGCACCACGCCATATTTTTGCAGGTAGTAATCGTTGCGCTTTTTAAACTCGCGTTCGCAGGCAAAAAAGAACTGTATGCACGACAGCTTTTGCAAGCCTTCGCCCAGGAGCCAGGTTACGACTACCTCATCGCCAACATATTGGTAAATTTCGGCGCTAAATCGCAAGAGCACATGGTTGATGTCCATAAAGCTATCGCGGATAAACTCGCTGTATTTGATGTGGCCCAGTTGCTCGGCAATGGTGGTAGACGAATTCAGGTCCATGAACATAAAAATGCGCTCTTCTTCTTTTGGCGTTCTGTACTTGCCCAGCAATAAGGGCACCAGTACACCCGGGCCGTATTTCTTGTTTACCTGATTGATAAAATTGATCAGCAGGGTCATAAAGGCATAGAAAACCAGCAACGGATAATAAATGTAAACCCAGGTATTTTTATTGAAAGGCACAAAGGACTGTACAACGGGCTGATACAAGAGATTTCTGGTGAGGTAAAAAAACACGCTGAAAATCACCAAAAAGAATAATCCCTTCAGGATAATGACAACTGCTACCGGCCGGTCTTTAAAGGGCTTCCGGTCAAAAAGGATATTGATCAGCCCCGAAATGACCCCATACAGCACACCCAATACTATGGCGATCAGCAAAACCGGAAAGTAGCCCCTATAAATGGTCAAGTGATAGGTTTTGCGCACCGAAAGCTCAACCAAATGAACAATGCTGGCAATGAAGATGTTGGCGACAACCCAAAAATACACCTGGATCAGCAGTTGGCTTATTATTGGATAGCCCACTGCAAACCTTCTGGCATAGGTGGTATAGTCAAACTCTTCTTTCATAACGTGAATATCCTAAAAAAAATGAATTTATTGAAGGTCGCATGGCGAGGTGATGGCCGTAAGCCTATCAAACCATGGCCCATTGCCTGCTGACTACAGCATATAAACGAAAAAAGCGCAGTACCGGTTTTATCCGGCACTGCGCAATCAACCCTCATCCAGTCTGCCACTAATTCACCGTGTTTCTCGGGTTGCTTCTTCCGTTGGCAGCACCTACTTTGGCAATCTTGTAGTTGAGCGAAAGGTAGAAGTAACGGGTAATGTTATTGTAGCGCACATCCTCTATCCTGCTGTTGTTTACCAAGCGGTCGATATTCGTGTTCTGCTTTAAAATATCGAATCCTTTGAGCGCTAGGGTAAACCTGCGTTCCATGAAATATTTTTCCAAACCGGCATTCAACAAAAAGGCATTGTTATTAAATCCGCCAGTGCGGCCGGCGGTACCGTTATGCTCCAGTTGGGCATCGACCCTGAAGTTCTTTAAAAGCTCATAGCTGATGTTGGCCGAGTTATAAAAATTGAAATATTTATTATCTACTGCCGTTGGGATCGAATTGTTCACCTTATTGTAGCTTACGTTTACATAGAGGCCGGTATTCAACTTTTCGTCTACATCGTAGCTGAAGCTGGCATTGGGGCCAAAGCCATATCGATTGGTGATGTTCTTTTCGGCATTGATAAAACTGCTGGCATGCGAAAGATTGAAGTTGATGCCATAGCCCATGCGCATGCCTTTCAATTTGAGCGGCATGCCAAAATAGCTGCCCGTATTGATGTAATAATTGCCATCCACATTAACCGGTTTAACGAGCTGAACGCCGTTGACATAGCTTACATCATTGCCGATATCGTCAAATGAAAGGTTATACAGGAAATAGCCGTTCCAGTATTTGTTGTTATCCGGGCTAAACGTATTGAAGTTGATGGACATCCTGTGGTTTTTCCTGGCATTAAGATCAGGATTGCCAATGCGTTGGTAAAGCGGGTTGCTGTTGTTCTGTACCGGTTGCAAATCGTTTACCGATGGCAGGTTTACGTTGGCGTTGTAATTGAGCTGAATAGTTTGGTTGTTCTTGTTTTTGAAGCTGATATTTAGACGGGGCAGTACATTGTAATAGGTTTTTGAAATGTTGCCTACATTAGCGCCTGCACTGTTTAGCAAGGCTGCATCTAAACCAGTTTGCTGCAGGCCGAAGCCGAAATTATAGGTCCATTCGGTACGTGCATAAATAAATCCGATACGGGCCGCCTGCAGCCAGTTATGGTTGTCGAGCGTATTGCTGAAAGCGGGCACAATAATTTCGTATTTGCTCGTCAACGGGTTATAGTCGTAGGTAAGCTGTTCGGCATCCACGATGCTTCTGTTATAGATATAGCCCAAACTTGCATTCCACTTCTTGTTAAAAACCGGCCTTACATAATTGGCGTTGATGGTATAGGTCTTTGAGACATTTTCCTGACTGGCCTGCTGATTGGTATTGCTCGGAACCGGAGCGCCATTGGTGTAGTTGTTGAGGTAAGAGCGGTTGATCCAATCCGAATTAAAGGTATTCTGGGTACCGTTGAGCCTCAGCGATACCGAGCCTTTGTTGTTGGCCATGCGGCGAAGTACCGAAAACTCGCCAAAAAGCGAAGGCGTTACGTTCTTTTGCCTTAGGTACTGCGTGCCATCGTTGCTTTTGCCACTGGCATCGAAAGCGGAGCTAAAGTTACGGTTGTTGATGTTGGTGGTATAATTCAGGATCACATTTGGCCTCAAGATGATATCGGTAAGCGAATCGGGATGGTATTCGGCTTTGAGGTTAAAGCGGTGCGCCTGGTTGTCGCTGTTGCGCACAGCCTGTTCTGCCGTTCTCAGGATATCGCCTTGCCCCAGATCCTGTACGTTAGACAAGCGATTGCCCAATCCCGACGAGAAATAGGTAAAATAGCTTGTGCTTAAGGCCAAGGTATTTTTTTTGCCCCAAGTGTTGCTGTAGTTTACCCCGCCGCTGTGCGTTGAAACATCGCCGATGGCATTGTTATCGAAAACACC
>JBCNPG010000528.1:0-2913 GCA_039593445.1 Pedobacter sp. | reverse complement strand
TTTATGCCAAAACACAGGGCGTAAAATCGACCCAAAATACGGTAGCCAATGTTTTTAAGATCCCGGCAGAAAATATCCAGGTGAACTCGGAGTTCGTGGGTGGCGGTTTCGGGATGGCCTTAAGAACCTGGCCTTTGGAAATCGCAGCGATAATGGCCTCTAAGCAGTTGAAAAAGCCGGTCAAATTGGTCATTACCCGCGACCAAATGTTTACCATGGTGGGCAATAGGCCAGCATCCTATCAAAAAATTGGCATGGGCGCGAATAAAGACGGAAAAATTACGGGGATTACCCATACTGCATTTGGACAAGGTGCCAATTATGAGAATTTTACCGAAGGCGTAGTAAACATGACCAAGTTTATGTATGCCTCTGAAAACGTGAACACCAATTACTATGTAGTACCGTTGGATATGGGCGTCCCGATTTGGATGCGCGGTCCGGGCGAGGCTACGGGCGCTTTTGCGCTAGAAAGTGCCATTGACGAACTAGCGCATGCCTTAGACATGGATCCGCTCGATTTCAGGATCAAAAATGACCCCGAAACAGATTTAGCCCAAAATAGACCGTTTTCTAGCAAATATGTAAAAGAAGCTTACCGCTTAGGGGCAGCTAAAATTGGCTGGAACAATAGAAAAAACAAACCAGGAAGCCTTGTAGATGGGCCTTGGCAGTTGGGTTATGGCGTAAGTGTAGGCGTATTTAATGCTTCTCGCGGACGCGCAAGCGTAAAAGGCATACTCAAGGCCGATGGAACTTTGGTGCTGCAAAGCGCAACCAGCGATATTGGCCCGGGCACAGGAACAGGTATGACCCTGATTGCCAGTAGGCTCATGGGGCTTCCTGTAGATAAGATTACCTTCGAATTGGGCGATTCTTCTTTGCCACCTGCGCCTAGCCAGGGAGGCTCAGCCACACTTTCAACCGTAGGTTCAGCAGTAAACGATGTGTGCGTATCCCTAAAATCGACTATTGCCGAATTGGCCGCCAATTCCAATATGCCAACGACTTCAAGTTTTGTGGAGGTACTGAAAAAAAACAACCTGCCCATGATCGAGGTGACCAAGCAATCGCAAGGCAGTCCAGAAGCCAAAAATTATTCGATGTATTCTTTTTCTATCCACTTTGTGCAAGTCAAAGTGCATCAAGCTACAGGCGTGGTTAAGGTAAGTAAAATTGTCTCCGTAGGAGATTCGGGAAAGATAGTGAGCCCTAAAACCGCGCGAAGCCAAATGGTAGGTGGCGCAGTAGGGGGCATTGGAATGGCGCTTACCGAAGAAGCGATCCTAGACAACCGCTATGGTCGTTATGTAAACAATAATTTTGCGGATTACCATGTGCCAGTCAACGCCGACGTACCCGATATCGACGTGATCTTCATCGACAAGCCTGATCCGGTTATCAATCCGATGGGCGCCAAAGGGATGGGCGAAATTGCCTTGATTGGCTTTTCGGCAGCCGTAGCCAATGCGGTATTCAATGCTACAGGCAAAAGAATCAGGAATCTGCCTATCACACCCGATAAAATTTTAACTGCCTAATGTTTACATAACAAAAAATCCCGTTAGCCAATTTAGCTAACGGGATTTTTTGTTAATCAAAGCGCTCTATCGAGCAGCTTAACGTTTTAAGCTTAGTACAAAGTGAACTCAACACGACGGTTGGCTTGACGGCCAGCTGCAGTTTTGTTGGTTGCAATCGGTTGGTCAGGACCGTAACCAGTAGCTTCGATACGTGAAGCATTGGCACCTTGGCCTACCAAGTAAGCTTTAACAGCTTCTGCTCTGTCTTTAGACAAACGCAAGTTTAATGCTCTTGAACCGGTATTGTCGGTATGACCAGCTAATTTCAAGCTGAAATCTTTACTCATCAACAAAGCGGCAACGTCGTTTAAGCTTGCATAAGATTTTTGACGGATGGTAGATTTACCCAAATCAAATTCCAAGTTTTTAATAGCTTCGGCAACTACCTTACGGTCGGCTTCGGTTACCACGACTTTGGTTTCTTTAATGATTTGAGGTTTTGGAGCAGCTAATGGACAACCAGATCCATCAACAACAGTACCTGCAAGAGTACCTGGGCATTTGTCGAATTTGTTTGCTACGCCGTCGCCATCATCATCACCCATATCTTTGGCATATTGCTCTCTGTCTCTTTGGGCATTTTGCTCAGCGGTAGATAAAGCTCTTCTCAACTCATCGCTTTCTTCTTTGCTTTGGATACGTACACTAGCCAAAGAACTGTAGTTTTGTAACTGTGGTTTCTCTTTTTTGCCTAGTGCAAACTCTAAACCGGCATGGGCATAAGTAAATTTATCATTTCTCAAGCCATTGCTTCCATCAAATTTACCTGATTTCACAAAGTTTACATCATAACCTAAGTCCAGGTTAATGCCCTTAGACACACCAACTTTAAAACCGATACCAGTTGGGATAAACCAGTTTTCCATATAGCTCTGGTTGTTTTGTACGGCACCGTTGTAATAATCAGCACCTGACGACATGTAGCCGGCACCAGCTTTAACATAAGGAATCAACACGGCATTCTCATCGTTGATATTGATGTTGGCAATGTTATAAACCGCAGTTAAGGCACCAGACCACTGGATGTGGGTTTTGAAGCCAGAGTTTGCGATATAGGTAGGATCGCCATTGGCATCAACGCCTAATTGGCTTCTCAAGCCCTGAACCTTACCAGCCAAAAACTCGGCTTGGATTCCTAAAGAAGGCAAGATTTGTTTTTTGATGTAACCACCATAACCTATATTTTCTTTTGCAGTTTGGAAATCACGGAACTTTCCATCAAATAATGTTCTTGGTGTCAATACACCGCCATGAACTCCAACCGACCAAGTACGGAAACTTTGGGTGGAGAAGCGATCTGCCGTTGGCGTTTGTGCGAATACCTGAGTAG
>JBCNPG010000527.1:0-2922 GCA_039593445.1 Pedobacter sp. | reverse complement strand
ATTGCCTGATTTGTTGCAAGATAAGTTTGTGGTCCAAATCAGCAATGATACGCTTGGTACGCATTGCTTTTTATAACACTCGGCAACAAAAAAAAGCCATCGATTGATGGCTTTGGAATGGGTTCGAAGGAGAAGTTATTGGGCAAGAACCATTTCTATTTCTGTATCTTTATCCAACGGACAGTTGATTGAGATTTTGAAACCCTTGCCGGGACTTGTTTCGAGGGTATAGGTGGCATCGACCATTTGCAGGCGGCTTACAATATTTTGCATGCCTATGCCTTTTCTTTCATTTAAAATAGCTACATCAAAGCCTTTTCCATTATCGCTGTAAGTAATTTCGAGCTGTTTATCGGTAGGTTTGAAGGTCAGGTTGATGTGTGTGGCTTCGGCATGTTTGAGGGAATTGGCAATGAGCTGGGTAATGACCCTGAATAAGGCCAATTCTGTTCTTTCGGCCAGTAGCCTTTCTTCAACATAGGGGTCGTGTTCGATTTCGATCTCGATTTTGCCAGTGTTGTTGATGAGCGATACAAAGGCCTCGATGGTCGTATAAAGGCCAAACATGGCCAATCCGGGAGGAGAAAGGTCGTGCGAAATATGGCGTACATCCTTGATCATTTTATCAATCAGCTCCTTGACAGGCAAAATGTTGTCTTCGCTGATCAGCCCCTGTTGTTTAAGGGCGCCCAGCATCAGTTTCATAGCCGATAAGGTGCCTCCGATTTCATCGTGCAGGTCTTGACCAATACGCTTACGCTCCGATTCCTGTGAGTCGATAACGGCATTGAGCAATTGCTTTTGCTGCTGGATTTCGGTTTCCTGAAACTGTTTGCGCTGTTGCCAGATTACGTTCTGGTTGCGGATGTACAGCACCAGAAAAAACGTAACCATAACCAAAACGGCAATTACGCTATAAAAAATGAGAATGTACAGGTTATCGCCCATTGCCTGCCAGCCTAAAGCCCCTTGCCCAAACCAAATACATAATCAGCACCAACGCGGCATGAACATTCCAAACAATGGTATTCATGGCTACGTTTTTGCTGGCCAGCATGTAGTTAGAAAGGATAAAAATGATAAATGCAGCGGGGAAATATATCAAAATACCCGCATTAAACCAGGTGGTTGGCTGTTTTGTCCAATTTTCGGCAAACCCACTTTTGTAGAGATACAATAAGCAAAAGAAGGTAATCAATATCGCTTCCAGAGGCCTTGTATAGGTGTTAAAAGTGAATAGGCTCTGCAAAAAACTGAAATTGAGTATGCAAAGGATCGGAAAGATAACCATGATCAGGCCAATGGCTTTTTTGATGGATGGTTCCTTGAAGATCAGCTGAAAATAACCCAATAAAAATGCAGCCTCCATAATGGTATATAAATGCAGCAAGGGCAGGTTTGGCATGCCGTATAGACTTAAAATAATGGCTACCAAATTGATCAGGCCTGCAGTAATCAAGTAAAAGAAGAGCAATCGCTCTTCTTTTCTTGCGGTTTTATACCTTGGTACAAATATCAAAAGTGGTATTAAGATGCTTCCCGGAACAATGATCGTGTAAAATAGGTATTTCAATGAGATCATGGAATGTCGTACAATGGGCTCTTAACATCACATTCGGTAGGACATGGTTTGGTAAAGTCATAGATCTCGGTGTCGTCAACGCCACCTAGTTTGTCAGGGTTAACCACCACGTCGTTGCCTTGCAGGTCAACCGGTACGATCAGTGCGGTAATGTCGTCTGGTAATTCTTGGTCGGTGGCTTTTACGGCAAAATAGGCACGAACACCCCTTAATTTGTTGGTAATGTTTCCTTCCTCGTCAACGGTTTCGTATTGTTTGATGATGGATAGCAAATCGTCGATCGGAATCAAGATGGCACAAGGCAAGTTTTCTTGAGGAACATAGGCCGATAATTGTTTTCTGTAACGTTCAATTCTAAGTTGAGCGTCGCGCAGGGGAATGGTTGGGGTGTTAATTGTAGAATTCATAATTTAACTGAGCTTTAAATAAATTAATTTCCTCGAAATTAAAAAAAATAAGGGTTTTGAGTAATTTTTTTCTACTTTCAGCCTAAAATTTCCCGCAATGAATATCAATGTTGCCATAGCTGACGATCAGAAGCTTTTTAGGAAAGGAATGGCCTCACTAATCGGCTCTTTCGCCCAAATGAGCATGCTTTTTGAAGCCGAAAATGGAAGAGAGCTGTTGGAACTCTGCGAACAGGCCACGGTTAAGCCTGATATCATTGTGCTCGATCTATCGATGCCCGAATTGAATGGCCTGGAAACCCTGAAAATCCTAAAGGAAAAATATCCGAGCATCAGGGTCATCATCCTCACGGTGCACGAAGCGGAAAACTTCATTTTAGCTACGATACAAGCTGGCGCCAATGGCTATTTAGCCAAAAATGCCGAGCCAGAAGAAGTAGAACAGGCCATTAGGGAGGTTTTTAAAAACGATTTCTATTTTACCATGCCTATGCTTGAAATCATGCGCAAAGGTGTGGTAAGAAAAGCCCAGTCCGTAAATTTAGAACAGGAAAACAGGCTTACTGCCCGCGAAACTGAAGTGCTCGGACTGATTTGCAAACAGCTAAGCAGCAGCGAAATTGCAGAAAAGCTATTCTTGAGCAACCGTACGGTAGAAGGACACCGCAACAATCTTTTGCTTAAAACCGGTAGCCGCAATACTGCCGGCCTTGTGCTTTATGCCCTCAAACATCATCTTATCGATCTGGAAAATTTTTTCAGCTAGCGTTATCCTTGTCTAATTGCATCCATTGCTTAATGGCTAAATTGTGGTGTAGCGTTAACTGCAAACTGATACATGATTTTTTGATGATCAGCTGTCAACCCATAGCTGCAAAACGACTAACCAAACCCGTCTAGGTAAAAACACCTATTTGTTCCGTAAATCTACCC
>JBCNPG010000526.1:0-2922 GCA_039593445.1 Pedobacter sp. | reverse complement strand
CAATAGGCAGGTCAGAATGCCTCCGGTACTGGTTCCGGCAAAAAAATCGAAATAATCTACAATGGCCGCATCGGGATTTTTGCTCTCCTGTTTCAGTTTGTCTTCGAGCGCCACAAGCAACATACCGGGTATGATGCCCCTTATCCCTCCACCATCAATAGAAAGTATCTTTTTCATAAGCGATTTGGCCTAGGGGTAAATATAGCCTACTTATTGTTTATTGCGAAGCCCATCCCTCTTTAAAAAGTCATTTCTTAGGTAATTAATGTATTACGGAACTAAAAACCTGCCCCGCGACCAACAATTGCGACCAATAATTGCCTAATCCAACCTGTCAAAAAACCGCCCCATTGCACTTTAAATGCAGTTTATTCAAAAAATACCTAAAATTGAGTATTTACCTGCTCTTGCCGTAAGGTTAGTTTTGGCGAACAATTAATCAATCGGAAAATGGAACAAACTAAAAAATTTTTATTGTTTGCCTTTGCACTTCCTGTGCTGGCAATGGGTTGCGAACTCTTTGAAGAAAAACCCGAAGAAGAGAGCAAGAAAGTAGACAATTCTACCTATACTTATACCTACACCTGCGCAACAGGCAGAAAAAACACCATCGAAATCCCAAATAGGCTCTCTACCACCTGTAAAAGAAATTGGGAATACTATGCCCGTACCTATGGTTGCAACGATGCCAATAACTTTGCCGATGCCCAAAGCAAAAAAGCACAATGTCCATGAGAACGTTCTTCATCGTGGTGCTCATGGCTATCTGTAGCTTAGCAAAGGCACAAATTAAATTAACGTCGGGCCAATATACCACAGCCGATGGCTATTACACGATAACCATCAACTTTGAGGGCAGCAGCCTGACCGTGATTGAGCCCAACCGTACTTCTGTTTACAAAAAAGTAGCCGATAATATCTTTAGTTTTGTCCATCCAAACACCAATGTCGATTACCGCATCGAGGTGATGGATCCGGAAACCATACAGACTTTTAAGCCAGCCGTTTCAAACAGCCGTTATACCATTAAACTGAGCAGTGCCAGCACAAGTGCCAATAATGAGCAATATAAAACCTATGCCGCCATGGCCGAGCGCTACAAAGCCAAAATGACGACCGAAAAAAAGGATGCGCAACTATGGGCCTTCTGTGCCGCTGCTGCCTATGCCCGCAGCACGATGAACGATGAGGGCTTTAAAGAATATGCCTTGCAGGCCGCTTCTTCGATCAAGCTGATCATCATCAACAAGGCCAAATGCCCCTGCGAAGATGCTATCCCGGCCGAGATCTGGAACACAGCCAAATAAAAGCCCAATTATAGGCCTTATTTAAGGTTGACGATTTAGCGCCGTACTTTGCGGCAAAAGTTCTTTGAGTGTATGCGACCCATCCTACGCAAATAGTTTTCCATAGCAACCGTGCCTTCAAAAGCCGATCCAAACAACAGGTTTAGGTTTTCGGTTTATAGCATCGGCATAAATGATTAGCTTTGACTAAACACTATCCAGATGCAGTATAAACGAAGCCTACTCTTATCTATACTTTTTGTGCTGATTGCCTGTTTGGTTTGGCTCAGTATTTTTGTGGCCCACCATCCGGTTCCAAAATTAGACCTCGAAATTTCGCTGGCCATGCAAAAATACCATTCTGATGCGCTCGACAAAATCATGCTGGCCATCAGTTTCTTTGGCGAACTGCCCTATTCCCTGCTATCGGTGATTATTGTGGCGCTGATTTTTTATTATTACAAATACAAACGCGAAGCTTTTTTCATTGCCCAGATCCTTTTTTCAGGGTTGCTCATCTTAGTAGTGAAAAATTTTGTGAACCGCCCCAGGCCAACCGAATTCTATGTACGCTTGGTTGAAATAAACCGGTTTCAGAGCTTTCCAAGCGGACATGTGCTTTCTTATGTGCTCTTTTTCGGCTTTCTTATAGTTTTGATGCGCCATTTAAAGGAAATTCCGCGAACTACACGCCGCGTAGTTACCGTTATCGCTGCTTTCTTGATGATCATGATTGCGCCATCCAGAATCTACTTGGGCGCCCATTGGTTTACCGATACTTTGGGAGGCTTTATTTTAGGGCTGCTCTGCTTGTTGTCGCTCTGCTGGCTATATTTTAAAAAAAGAAACGGGGATAAAGCTAAGCCTCATCCCCGTCATCTAAATTAACGCTCTCGAATATATAGACGCTCATTAGCGAACTTTATTGTATAGCAATCGATTTTTTTTATTCGGTTCTTGAGAAGAGATCAGCTTGCCCGAAAAAAGAAGAGGAATATTTTAAAAAGCAAAGATGTTTTTCTGGCGGGGTTTACACAGCTTCGTCTAGGCTCGCCTGGCAAACAGCTCAGCTTGTGCATTTTAAGCCAAAAAGAAACGGGGACAAGACTAGAAGTCCCATCCCCGTTATCTAAATTAACGCTCTCGCAACAAATAGACGGTTATTTTTTCTAATTATCGCAAAAAATAAAATCTTTTTCATACTCCCAAAAGCTCTAAAAAAGAGACGGAGATAAAAGGCCTAAGCCCTATCCCCGTCATCTAAATTAACGCTCTCCATATATAGACGTTTGAATAAACGCTTTAGTATGTGGCACTGATTTTTTTTGGTTTTTATTATTTAGGCGTTGGCACAACTTGGGCTTCCATTCTTTAAGCCAATATTTGATTTACTAATTTTTTTAGCATATATTTGTTTCAACACGAAGCAAAAATGTTATACGCAGTAGTCGATATCGAAACCACAGGAGGCTATGCCGCCGCACATGGCATTACAGAAATTGCCATCTACATCCACAATGGCGAAGAAGTGGTCGACAGTTTCGAAACACTCATCAACCCGCATCAGCCCATTCCGATGCATATCCAAGCCCTGACCGGCATCAACGATGATATGGTGGCCGATGCACCCGATTTC
>JBCNPG010000525.1:0-2924 GCA_039593445.1 Pedobacter sp. | reverse complement strand
CTTGCAGGAAACCAAAAACAGTCTCCAAAAAAAGAGGCTTGATCTTCCAGCTCCCGTATTTAACCTGCTTGATCTCAACGGCAAGCAAACCTCGCTGGCCGATTTCAAGGGCAAAATTGTGGTGCTCGATTTTTGGGCAACCTGGTGCGCACCCTGCAAGGCCTCGTTTCCAGCCATGCAAAAACTGGTGGAGCAACATCCCGAAGTCGTGTTTTTATTTATCGCCACCAACGAAACCGATGGCCATGCACCGGAACGAATAAGAGCTTATATCCGCGATAACAACTACCCTTTTCGGGTATTGCTGGATGAAGCCTCTGCCACAAATCCCAAAATATTCCAAACTGTAACTGCCTATCAATGCAAAGGCATTCCGGCTAAAGTAGTGATCGACAAAAACGGCATACAGCGCTTCTTATCCATTGGTTTTTCATCAGAAACCGAACTTCTCAACGAAATGGAGGCCATGCTTGCCCTAACAAACGAACAATAACCTAAATTTACAGAAATGAAAAAGCACATCGTCATTTTGTTCTTGTTGCTTGGCGCTAAATTGGGCTGCGCACAAACACAGGTTACGCTATTGGACAAGCCTGCTTTATACCTCTCTGCCGAAGGTATATTGCTGGGCCAAATCCAAAAGTCGATCGGTAGAGACAACGGAAAAACAAACCACATCTACCTTGCCGGAGGCTTTATCAATATACGTCCAACCGATTATAAGGTAGGAACCGTCATTCGTTTTTCGAAACCGGAAAATGCAACGGACATTGATTTGCTCCGCTATTCGTCCAATGCGAAGCTTTACTATCATACCTATTTTGCAGCAAGCGACGGCCAAGCCAAACCAAGCTCAGTTAAGGACAACCTGAAATTAGCCTTTCGGGAACAAAAAACAAGCACTGCCTATTTAAGGGTAAATGATGTTTTTAATATAGATATCCTTGACCATCAGACCGATACCTTGGTCAAAAGGTATTCCATCAAAAGGATCCGGATACTTCCATCCATACGCTTTTACGCCATTGCTGGGAAAAAAGGAAAAAATATACCTGTTTCTGAAAACAATCAGCTTGCAGTTTCGTCATCCGATAAAATCGAAGTACGTACCGCAAACAACAACGACCTGCGCTACCAACCTTTGGACTACACCTTAACCAATTTGAAAACCGGTAAACAAGACCGCTTTTTGGGGATGAGAACTATCCAGCTGCCAAGCTTAAAAGTCAATACCGACTACGAACTGCGCTGCAACTTCGATATCCAACCCGAGAGCATCGTTTACTATCGCATTAGGGTAACCGCTAAGTGGTACCAGTTGCCCATCGTTTATGGTGTTGCAATCGGCATCATTATGCTTATTGTAGCTTTTTCTTTTATTTTCCGCTTGAAGAACAAGGTAAAGCTTTCGCAAAAGAAACAAACCCAAATCGAGCAGTCCATCTTGAGGCTGCAATCGCAGCTCAATCCGCATTTTACCTTTAATGCACTCAGTTCTATCCAGGGACTCATGAATACCAACCGGATTGCCGAAGCCAATGATTACCTGCAGGATTTCAGCAGCTTGTTGAGAAAGACGTTGAGCAAGAGCCAGCAGATTTTTAACACCTTAGACCAAGAGCTGGAAATGATGCAAACCTATATCAGGCTAGAGGCTTTACGCTATAATTTTAAATGGGAGATCCAGTCGTCGCTGAGCAATAGCTCTTCTACCCTAGAAATTCCTACTTTGCTGCTCCAGCCAATTATCGAGAATGCCATTAAGCACGGCATCTCCTCACTGGGGGCTGATGGGGTATTACTGATTACCTGCAAAACAAGCGAAACAGACGATTCGCTCAGCATCAGCATCAAAGACAATGGCAAATGGACAGCCGACCCAAACCAGATTGGCTACGGGCTTCAATTAACCAACGAGAGGATCTTGGCCATTAACAAGCTTTATAAAGAAAAGAAAATTGTGCTTAACTTCGATAGACAGCACGGCACGACTGCCACCTTCACCTTTAACAATTGGATAAATTAAATGATCAGCGCAATTTTAGTTGACGACGAGCCCATAAACAATGGCAATTTGACAGCGCTATTGGCACAGCATTGTCCCCAGATAAACGTTTTGGCTACAGCAACCAGTGCCGACCAAGCCAGGGAACTGCTCCTGGCTTTAAAGCCTGATGTCGTTTTTCTCGACATCCAAATGCCCGAAAAGAATGGCTTTGACCTGTTAAAGTCAATCAGCGAACCCGCTTTTGAAGTGGTATTTGTGACGGCTTTTGACGAATATGGCATCATGGCCATCAAGTTCTCGGCTTTAGACTACCTGCTTAAGCCCATTAACGTGGCCGAACTCAAAACTGCGGTAAGCAAGGTAGAGGCATCGATAGGCGAAAAAAAGAAAAATTCGAGATTGGAAAATCTGATGCAGCTCCTAGACCAGCAACAGCACGACGAAAACGAAAAAATAGCCCTTCCAACCCAAAAAGAAATATTCCTTACGCCTATCAAAACGATCGTCAGGTGCGAATCGTCTAACAACTATACTACATTTTTTTTGACCAACGGCGTCTCGCATCTCATTTCAAGGCCGATTTATGAATACGACGAGCTCTTGTCGCCCTATGGTTTTATCCGTTGCCACCAATCACATTTAGTAAACAAAAAGCATGTGAAAAGCATTCTGAATGAAGATTCCGGTTACCTGATTATGGACCATGGCGACAGCAGGATTCCAATTTCCAGACAGAAGAAGCCACTCATCAAAGCCATTTTTAAAGCTTAAGACGATTTAGGCGATATGCAATTAGATGAGGATTTATTGCCCTAAAGGTTTGTTGTCATAAACTGCCGGTGATTGCTTCTGAAGCCAAATCGTCATCCAAGCCGAGGCCATTCTCGTGGCAATGGCTTCTTCCCTACCCGGATAG
>JBCNPG010000524.1:0-2926 GCA_039593445.1 Pedobacter sp. | reverse complement strand
TAAATGGCCAGCCAGCAACGCTACCAAGCAAAAGCTGTTTTTAGGTGCCGATGGCAAGCTTACCTTCTCGCAGGCCAAAACTGCCGGCGCTGTTTCTTACGTAAGCGATCCGATGAAACCTGTTCCCTATACCGAAGACATTACCACGACCACCGGCTTTACGCCACATAACTACATGAGCGAAGACCAGCGCTTTGCCGGCCGCCGAACCGATGTATTGGTTTTCCAAACCGATGTGCTGACCGAAGACATTACCTTGGGTGGCGAAATCATGTCGCACCTTAAAATTGCAACCACAGGCAGCGACGCTGATTTCTTCGTCAAGCTCATCGACGTCTATCCGGCCGATGAGCCCAATAATCCCTACATGCCGAACAAGAACATCACCTTGAGCAATTATTGGCAAATGGTGCGCTCCGAAATCATGCCTGCCCGTTTCCGCAACAGTTTCGAAAAACCGGAAGCCTTGGTAGCAGGCAAAAAAACCGATGTCAATTTCCGCTTGCAAGACGTGCTGCACACCTTTAAAAAGGGCCATCGCATGATGATCCAGGTACAAAGCACCGCTTTCCCTTTGTTTGCGCGCAATCCTCAAAAATTCGTAGCCAATCCGTACAAAGCCACCCAGGCCGACTACATCAAAGCTACCCAAACCGTGTTTAACGATAGTTTTATCGAAGTTGATGTGATCAAATAAACCATGAGAAACCTTAAATCATTTTTATTGCTGGCCCTAAGCTGTTTAACTGTCGCCACTTGGGCACAAGAAACCGATTCGGCCTATGTACGCAGCCATTACACCAAAATAGAACGCCAAATTCCGATGCGCGATGGCGTGAAGCTATTTACCTCGATATACATTCCGAAAGACCAGAGCAAGAAATATCCTTTTTTGCTCAACCGCACGCCCTATACCGTTGCCCCTTATGGCGAAGACAAGTACAAAACCAGTTTGGGCAACTTCCCGGCCATGATGCGCGAGGGCTTTATCTTTGTTTACCAAGACGTGCGTGGCCGTTGGATGAGCGAAGGAAACTTTGAAGACAACAGGCCTCAAACCACCAAAAAAGGCAAAACCGATATCGACGAAAGTACAGATACCTACGACACCATCGACTGGCTGGTTAAAAACATCGCCAATAACAATGGCAATGCCGGCATTTATGGCATCTCCTATCCGGGATTTTATTCAACCACCTCATTGCCCAATGCGCATCCGGCCTTAAAGGCGGTTTCGCCACAGGCACCGGTAACCGACTGGTATATGGGCGATGATTTTCACCACCGCGGGGTGCTGTTTTTGATGGATGCCTTTAGCTTTATGAGCAGTTTCGGCGTCCCACGCCCGAAACCCATTACCCCAGACAAAGGCCCCAAAGGCTTTAAATTTCCTATCCAAGATAACTATCGTTTTTACCTGGAAGCCGGAAGCGTTAAAAACCTTAAAGAAAAATACTTTGCCGACAGCATTAAGTTTTGGAACAACCTGTTCAAGCATCCCAACCTCGACACCTTTTGGAAAGCCAGGCTGATTTTACCGCATCTAACCAACGTAAAACCTGCAGTTATGGTGGTTGGTGGTTTTTTTGATGCCGAAGATGCCTATGGCACTTTTGCAACCTACAAGGCCATCGAAAAGCAAAATCCGGGTGCCAACAATATCCTCGTGGCGGGTCCGTGGTTTCATGGAGGCTGGGTACGGAGTACGGGCAGCAGCTTTGGCGATATCCAGTTTGGTCAGCCAACCAGTACCTATTACCAAGAGAACTTTGAACTGCCATTTTTTAAATACTACCTCAAAAACGAAGGCAGTTTTAAGGGAGGCGAAGCCAATATCTTTGTAACCGGAACCAACCAATGGAAAAAATTCGATACCTGGCCACCGGCCGCTACCGAAAGCCGAAACCTGTATCTGCATCCCAATGGCAAACTCGCTTTCGAAAAAGTTGGTCGTACCGATAGCTGGGACGAATACGTAAGCGACCCGAATAATCCGGTGCCTTACCAAGACGGCATCCAGGCCAAGCGTACCCGCGAATACATGATTGACGACCAGCGCTTCGCTGCACGCAGGCCAGATGTAAAAACTTATCAAACCGATGTTTTAACAGAAGACCTTACCGTTACGGGGCCTGTTTTGGCCAATTTGGTGGTTTCTACTACAGGTACCGATGCCGATTATGTAGTTAAACTGATCGACGTTTATCCGGAAGATGCGCCTAACCCTAGCCCAAATCCGCAAAATATCATCATGGGAGGCTACGAAATGCTGGTTAGGGGCGAAATTATGCGTGGCAAATACCGCAATAGCTTCGAAAAGCCCGAACCTTTTGTGCCTGGAGCCATTACCAAAGTCAGCTATCCATTGCCTGATGTGGCCCATACCTTTAAAAAAGGCCACCGCATCATGATCCAGATCCAAAATTCTTGGTTTCCTTTGGCCGATCGAAATCCGCAAAAATTCATGGACATTTACCAGGCTGAACCAAAGGATTTCCAAAAAGCTACGCATAAAATCTACCACGATACGTTTAATAGTTCGTTTATTACCCTTAATGTTTTAAAACCCTAACAATCAATTTATACCAGAATGAAACGAATACTTTTATCGGCACTGGCCTTGTTGCTTTTCGGCACCGTGGCAAATGCCCAGCTAATGGCCATTAAAAAAGAGTATACCCGTGCCGATACGCTCAGGGGCATGCTTACGCCATTGCGCACCTGTTACGACATCAACTATTATCACCTCGACGTGAAGATCAACCTGGAGGAGAAGTCGGTTAGTGGCAGCAACGAATTTGCCTTTACGGCTACGCAGGATTTTAACAAGCTGCAGTTCGATTTATTTGAAAACCTCAAAATAGATAAGATCGTTTACAAGGGTGCCGAACTTCCCTACACCCGCGAGTTTGGGGCAGTGTTTGTT
>JBCNPG010000523.1:0-2928 GCA_039593445.1 Pedobacter sp. | reverse complement strand
ACTGTATCTAAACCCGTGCTGATCAATGGTTTTCAAATTGGACGGGTTGATGCATTGGAGCTGAAGCCCGACGGTGGCATTGTAGCTACACTGAAAATCAAATCGCAATACGAAATCCCAAAAAATACCATAGCCCGTTTAGAAAGCACCGATTTATTGGGTGGCAAAGCCATTGTAATGGTGTTGGGCGATAGTAAGGAATATGCAGAAGACGGTTATGTATTGAATGGAAACGTTGAAAAAGGCTTGATGGAGTCCGTACAGCCCGTTCAGAAAAAGGCAGAGCTCATCATTACCAAAATGGATTCGATCTTAACCAGTGTGAACTCGATCTTGAACCCGAATTTCCAAAAAAATGTTGACCGCAGTTTCAATAGCATTGCCTCTACCCTGACTTCGTTGGAAGCAACGTCTAAAAAAGTTGATGCGCTGGTAGGTTCTGAGAGTTCTAAGCTTTCCAACATCCTTTCCAACGTAGAAGCCATTACGGTTAACTTTAAAAACAACGGAGCCAAAATAGATGCAATTTTAGCTAATCTGAATACCGTTACCGATAAAGCGGCGGCTCTTAACTTTAAACAAACCATTGATAATGCCAACAAGGCTGTGGGCGACCTCCAAGGCATGGTTAGCGAAATTAAAAATGGAAAAGGCACTTTGGGCCAATTGATCAACGACACCAAAATGTACGACAACCTGACCAATGCGGCTAAAAACCTTGATGCTTTGATGATCGATCTTAAAGCTAATCCTAAACGCTACGTACATTTCTCTGTATTTGGTGGCGGTGGCAAAAAAGACGACAAATAGAACGATTTAACCTCATTACATCAATAAAAGCCAAGATTTCCTCTTGGCTTTTTTCGTATAGGTTAAAAACATAAACGTGTAAAATCGAGAAATTAAATACACATAGTGTAGAAAAAAGAGAATAAATTTCTACACCAATTTTCTTGGTTTTTGTTACTCTCAAAAGAGCGTCCAGCCTTAATATATGTTCAAACAGATATTTAGAAAATTATTCGAAATCCCAAGCCAAAGGCATGCTTATTGTCGTAGAAGGAGTATAATCCAGCTAAAACAGAAGGACAATAGCTTCCTCCCCAATAAACAATCCTTAATAAAAATAAATTTATCCCTCTTGTATGCTCAGCAAGGGGGATTGCTCTTTTAGGGCCCATCAAAATGGAAAGAAGGTTGATACTAGACCAAAGATTAGCTAGATATTGATACTAACGGTCAATCCACAGCTCATTGACTACGAATTATATTTCGTAAGTGCTTCCTTCAATCGCCAATTGTGTGGCGGGGAAAACGCTTTTGGCTTCTTCCAGGAGTTCTATCAACGTTTTATAGCGTGAAGAGAAATGCCCGATCAGCAATTTCTTGGCATTAACGGTCTGGGCCACCTCTGCGGCCTGCAACGCCGTTGTATGATGTGTTTCTTTAGCTCTTTCGAGCATGTCGTGCAAAAAGGTAGCTTCATGGTATAAAGTATCACAATTGCGGATACTATCGAAATAAGCCGTATCAAAGAGGGTATCAGAGCAATAGGCGTATGATTTAGGCACAGCCGAATCGGTGGTATAATCGGCATTCAGCAAGGTTTCGCCACCTGGCAACGTAATATCGGCACCTCTTTTAAGCAGGGGATAGCAATCGATAGGTACATTTTTGGCTTCGAGTTTATCTACCAACAGTTTCCGAAGCCGTTTCTTCTCGGTAAACTTAAATCCCGTACAAGGAATGCGATGGTTGAGAATAATCGTTTCTACTACTACATCTCGATTTTCGAAAATAACGGCAGGCTGTTCGGGGTCGATGGCGAAATATACCAATTCGTAGCGCAGGGTCGTATCGGAATGTTTAAACTGAAGTTCGAGGATTTCCCGGATCGCTTTTGGCGCAAAAACATGCAATGGCTTGATGCGCCCGTTCAGGTGCATGCTCGACAATAAACCGATCAGCCCGAAATAATGGTCGCCATGCAAATGGCTGATGAAAATAAAATCAATTTTGGAGGCTTTGAGGCCAAACCTGATGAGCTGCTGCTGCGTACCTTCGCCACAGTCTATCAAGTAATATTTTTCGTTGCAGTTTAATAATTGGGCAGTGGGATTTCTGTTGAATACTGGAGTAGCAGAACTACTGCCCAAAATGGTTACCTCAAATTTCATTTAGGCTTATCCTTTATCTACGCTACCGCGGAGTTCCTTTTCAATCTCCTCCATAAAAATAAGGTCGGTAGCCTCATCCAATTTGTTTACAAAAACCACCGATTGGTGCAAGTTAGACATCTTAATGATCTTGGCAATGCTTTCATTTACGCCGCACACTACAAAAACGCCACCAGCACTTTTGCAAAGCCTATCGCCTACCAGCAAACTGCTCAAGTCTTGCGAATCGATGCACTCTTTTACTTCAGACAAATCGAGTACAATGTTGCGGTAGCCTTCTGTATTTAACAAAATGAATTCCGACTTTAAGGCCGGGGTATTATCATTGGTGAACTTGGGTTCGTCCAATTTCAACACCACATATTTTTCGTGCTTATCAGTTGAGAATTTCATATTTCCTTGGTTTTTATCCTAAACGAAATTAGCGATTATTTCGACAATAGGTCGTTAATTGCGTTTTGGGTATTTTTTTCTATTCTGTTTAAAATGTCGGCAGAAGGATTTTTAACAAATTTTTCGCCGGTAATCTGCTCATATAATTCAATGTAGCGCTCTGAAATCGAGTCTACGATTTCTGGTGTCATTGTTGGTACAACTTGTCCGTCTTTACCCTGAAAGTTATTTTCGATGAGCCACTTGCGGACAAACTCTTTCGACAACTGCTTTTGAGGCTCTTTGTTTGCTTGTCTTTCTTCGTAACCTGCGGCATAAAAATATCGCGAGGAGTCAGGTGTATGGATTTCGTCGATCA
>JBCNPG010000522.1:0-2928 GCA_039593445.1 Pedobacter sp. | reverse complement strand
AAGAGGAATATACCTTAGCTTTGAAAACAGAGTCCAATAAAAAATAAAAAAAGAACCTGCCCAAGCGGTAAAGTAAGAGATAACGGGATCTATTTGTACAATAACCGAAATTATCCATGGCAAATAAATAAGGATCAGGATTTTTTGTCGGGAGGAATTTGGAGAACTATCGGTTAACATAACTGCTGATGGCTTTTGCCTGTTTTTCAAAGCTCCATTGCCTGATTTTTTGGGAAGAATTCTGTCCCATTTCTTGCAAATGTTCCTTTACTGAGGTTAAAGCTATTAATTTTTGCTTCAAATCAGGCAAGTCGTTGCACTTAAAAATTGCGCCATTCTCTGCACTGATCAGATCGATGCTGCAACTGACTTGGCTAGAGGCGAGTACCGCTCTTCCTGCCGCCATCGCTTCGTTGATGGCTAAGCCCCAGCTTTCATTTTGCGAAGGCAGGCAGCAAAGATCGCAAGCCTGATAAACCACCGGCATCATGGTTTGGTTTTGAAAATCCAGAAAGTGGATCTTGCTGTTTTTTGCAGCTTTCAGTTCGGCTTCTAAAATGCCATTTCCAACAAAAAGCAGTTGAACATTGGGGAGGTCCAGTTCTTTGAATGCCCTCAACAGCAGCATTGGATTTTTAATAGGCTCTAGTTTGCCGGCAAAAAGCACCAGGATATCGCGATCGGAAATGCCCAAATCCCTACGCAATGCCAAGGCTTCTGTTCTTTTTTCAGAGAAGCGCATGTTATCTATGGCGTGGGGGGCAAACACCAGTTGGTCGCTTTTGAGTCCGTAGGCCATAAAATAGGCTTTATTGGCCGTGCCTACGTAAAAGGCTGCCTCAATGTGCCGGTAAACCCATTTCAAGAATATGCTTTTTAGGCTGTTAACCCATCCTGATTGCTTGTTGAGCAAGGTAGAATCGCCCCTGAAATAGACTGGAATGCGCCCCTTGAAAAACCGCAGTGCCTTTAAATGGCTTTGCCAAGCCCATCCATAAACCAAAATGGCATCGGGGCCATAGTTTTGTATTTCCTCGATTAAATCCGGATTGACTATTCCCTTAAAGTGATGGGTTCCGGGATCTTTGGCCGTATTCTTCAAAAAGATATAGTCATACCCCTCAAGCAGAGGAATATCCCAAGCGATATGCTGGTCAAACCCTTTATCGTACTTGTGCATCGCTTGTTCGCCCCAGGTATAAAAAACCTTCAGGCAGGTTTGTTTGGCCAAAAGCTGAAATACAGGTGCGTAGTATTGGATAGGATGCGTACTGATGATGGCCAGCTTTTTAGTCATGCGGCAGTGCTAAGATATTCCCTGATTGAAGATTGTTAAACTGTTCGATCGGTTTAGGACCATCTTTATATACATGTAAAAAATAATAATCGAGCCCCTGAAGCAATGAAAAGATATAATCTTCGGGCAGGCCGGTTTTTTGGTGGTAATGCTTGTCGTATTCGAATATAATTCGAGGCCGGTTTTTTTTGATGGTTTCGAGCAGGCCATCAATCACAAAGCTTTCGTAGCCTTCTACATCGATTTTGATAAAGTCGACCCTTTCTGTGCCTATAATTTCGTCGCCCCTATAACAATGTATCAATGTATCGCCATTAAGTTCGAATAAATTAAAAGTTCCTGGATTTTCGCTGTTTTCGTCGGCTTGGATATAAAGTTGTTCTTCCTTATTGCTCAAAGCCATTTTTTGGGCTTTGATATGGTTAAAATTGTTCAGCCTGATATTGGCTTCTAAAGCCTTGAAGTTTTTGGGAACCGGTTCAAATGCACGTACTTGGCCTGTTGCTCCAACCAGTTCGGCAAAATAAAGGGTATGAAAGCCAATATTGGCCCCAACATCTAATACATAATCGCCTTTTTGAATAACAGACCGGAATACTTTTTTAAGTGCAGGCTCATAATTGCCCGTATAAATGATTTTGGCACCAATCCAGGTTAAAGGATCGCAATTGATCGTGAAATTACCTTCGATAGGCTTTACCGTAACGGTTTGGCTACCGAGCTTGTGGCGGGTAAAGAGGTAGTTGAAAAGCCTTTCTTGTCCTTTGAAGAAAGGTCTTCTGAGGATAAATCTATAAAGGGACAGCATTGTTTTTTATAACCTCGTTAAAAAGTTCCACTTGTTTTTGGGTCGTATGCGCCGCGGTAAACGCTTCGAATGCTTCCCAGCGGGTAGTAGGAGGAACATGTTGATGAATAAACTCTAAATAAGCAGCCATGGTTTGCGTAGCTGCATCAAGAGTTTGGTTGATGTATAAGAGATGGCCAGCATGGCAGTCTTTCATGATTTTGGTTGCACTGCTTTCGGGATGCAGCGTGGCCAGTAACGGTTTTTTGGCCAGGATGTATGGATAAAGTTTGGATGCGGTATAGGCCGCCTGATCAGAGCCGATGATCACCAATCCGTCAGCTTGCTGCATGTTTTTAAGGCTTTGGTAAAAACCTATCCTATCGGTATACTCTGTTACATAATCCGACAGGCCAAGTTCTTCGGCTATCGGAGCTATTGTTGGCACGCCCTTGCCTTTTGGCGCATAACTGGTACCAATAAAATGAAACTGTACCTTGCCAAATAAGCCGGGCTGTAAAGCGATCCCTTGTTTAAATGCGCCAAATAAGGTTTGTAAGGCCGGTTTCATGTCAAAACCACCGCGACCAATGTAAATCAGATTGATTTTGTCTGTGGTTTGCCTAAAAGCCAGATCGAGTTGTTTGCTGTTTTGCTGGGCAATCTCAAAATCTTTATCAAAAGCACCAAAAGCACCGCTAATAAGCAATAACCCGTCTAATTTTCCCCAAGCCATTCTTCCTAAAAGAAAAGCTCGTAAATATTCTAAAACCTGAATTCTTGGCAGCATAACATCAGGAACATGCACCTCGACCAAACGTCCGTTTTTTATCACACATTGATT
>JBCNPG010000521.1:0-2929 GCA_039593445.1 Pedobacter sp. | reverse complement strand
GCAGCGCAGCCTATAGGCAGAACATTGGCAAAGGCAACAGCGAAAGCTACCGTACCAATTTTTTTCCAGACACCACCTTTTACTATAACCAATTCAACAATAACCGCAACAAAAGCAACGGGGGTAATTTTAGGTTGGGTTTCGATTGGGATATTACGCCCAAACAAAGTCTTCGCGTCTCTACCAACTACAACATCAACAACAGCAATAGCCGATCGGGCAACGATTTTTACTACCTGAACGAAGACCAGGTAACCACCCGCCTGCGCAACCAGCAGAACCTGGGCGACGGCAACAGCCATAACTTTGTTTTTAATGCCGATTACAACCTGCAGACCGATACCGTTGGCGGTAAGCTGACCATGGGCATTACGGCAAACACCAATGCCAACAACGATTGGCGTTCCTACAACCGTACCTATGCCTTTCCGGCCAATCTAAATCCGAGCCTGCAGCAGAACGACAACGAAATCAGCAACCAGGGCTTAAATTTTAACCTCGATTACGACAAACCGGTTTTTAAAAAACGCGACCAGCTGGAATTGGGCATGGCCTTCAATTACCGCAAAAACGACAACGACCTGTTGGTGCAGAACTTCAATTACCAAACCGAACAATACCTCACCAATAAAGGCCTAACCAATAAATTTTTCTACAATGAGCACATCCTTTCGGGTTATGCTTCTTATAATTTAAGGCTCAATGGCTGGGGCTTTAAAGGCGGACTGAGGGCCGAATACACCGATGTAAACTTCGATCTTTCTACAGGAGCCAATTACCACGTCGACCCTTACCTGAGCTTGTTTCCCAACGTATCGATTAACCATTACTTCAAAAAGCGCTATAATTTTGGGGCTACCTACAGTGTGCGCATCAACAGGCCGCGGGAAAACACCTTGAACCCGCAGGTTAACAATGCCGATACGCTGAATATTTCTTACGGAAATCCCGATCTTGCGCCGGCCTATACGCATCAAATGGATTTCAGTTTTGGTGCCTTCGGACAAAAATGGTCGTTCACGCCACGCATTTCCTATTCTACCGCAAGGGGCGTAATTGAACGGTACCGCATGGTTAAGCCAAATGGCGTATCAGAAAGCACTTTCGACAATGTGGGCACCAACCATTCTATTGCCTTGATGCTGATCGGTAACTTTAGGCCAACCAGCAAAATTTCTACCAATGGCAACTTTAGCGTCATCCAGAGCCGTTACAGTTCTAAATTAAACTCTTCGCTTAACCGCGACGGACTGAGCCTACGGGCATCATTGGGCTTTTCAATGCAGCTGCCGTTCAAAACTGCCTTCGAATCGTACGTAAACTACGCCAACAATATCAATGCGCAGGGCCGTAACAAAGGATCGATCAACAGCAGCTTTGGCGCCAGGAAAACCTTTTTCAAAAATACCCTGAGCGCCCGCATCAGCACCAGCGATCCCTTTGGACGCCGCAACAACAATTCGTTTAACCAAGGCACCAATTTTACTTCACAAAGCTATTCGACCAACAATTCGAGCAATGTGAGCTTCAGCCTAAACTATCGTTTTACCAAGGTGAAGGTAAACAAGGTAACCATTCCGCCACCGCCACCAGCTAAACAATAGTGGAGTAGGGATCAATGGACTAGGAGTAATAAGTTGTAAGTTCAGGGTAATACGTTTTAAGTAAAGCCAGGCAACCGAAAGCTGTCCACCGACAACTGAAAACTGTCAACCGATAACTGGTAACTGTAAACCGAGAACTGGCAACTCACCACACAAAGTCGTATCTTGCAGCCATGAACAAGGATAACCCCTGGAAAATACTGGAAAGCCAAAAGATCTATGACAATAACTGGATTTCGCTCACCGAACATCAGGTTATTAATCCTGCTGGTGGCAAAGGTATCTATGGCGAGGTGCACTTTAAAAATACGGCCATCGGCATTATTCCTTTGGATGGAGCCTACAACACCTGGCTGGTTGGCCAATACCGTTTTCCAATCAAGGCCTATAGCTGGGAAATCCCGGAAGGTGGCGGTGCCTTAAACATCCACCCGGAAGAAAGCGCCCGGCGAGAGTTGGCCGAAGAAACCGGATTGAGTGCCGGCCGTTTAACCGAAATCCAGCGCATGCACCTCTCCAACTCGGTAAGCGACGAATTGGCTATTATTTATGTGGCCCAAGACCTCCAAATGGGCATGGCATCGCCCGAAGAAACCGAAGAATTGATAATTCGCAAACTGCCTTTTGAAGAAGCCTTTCAAATGGTTTTAGACGGAACCATAACCGACAGCATGAGCGTGGCGGGCATCTTAAAAACGAAGCTATTGATACAGGAGGGTAAAATCTAATTTGACATGAGAAAACTATTCGGCTACATCCTATCGCCCCTATTTTATATTTTTTTTGGTTTAATGCTTTGCATTTTCCATCCCATCCAATGGATCTGCTATAAACTGTTTAGCTACAAGGCCCATAAAAAATCGGTCGATTGCCTTAATTTTTTCTTGACTTATTGCAACTGGTTCCTGCTCAACTCGGTTACTTTCATCAACCAGCAGAACCTACCGACCGATAGGCCCATCATTTTTGTGGCCAATCACCAAAGCATGTACGATATTCCTGGGCTGATCTGGTTTTTACGTAAATACCATCCTAAATTCATTTCGAAAATAGAGCTGACCAAGGGCATTCCATCTATTTCCTACAACCTTAAATATGGTGGCGGGGCCAATATCGATCGTAAAGACGGCAAGCAATCGGTGCTCGAAATCGGTAAACTGGGCAAGCGGATGAAGGAAAACAACTGGTCGGCCGTCATTTTTGCGGAAGGTACCCGCGCCAAAGATGGCCGTGAGCGCGGCCGCATGCTTGAGCAGGCCGGCCGTCCAGTGATAGGCGAGCTTCGATAGCCCGAGCCCGCGCTCGTCGTGCTTGTCGGCGAAGAG
>JBCNPG010000520.1:0-2937 GCA_039593445.1 Pedobacter sp. | reverse complement strand
AACGCAACCGAGCTGATGCCTGTACTTTTTATGGGCCATGGTTCGCCCATGAACGGAATAGAAGTGAATGAGTTTAGTGCAAAATGGGCCGAAATAGCAAAAAATATCCCCGTGCCACAGGCGGTGTTGGTGGTTTCGGCCCACTGGTTTACCCGTGGCACGCGGATTACAGCCATGGATTTTCCGCCAACCATCCACGATTTTGGCGGGTTTCCGCAAGCCTTGTTCGATGTGCAATATCCTGCACCCGGCAATCCGCTACTGGCCCGAGAAACTGCCAATCTGGTTAAGGGCACTTCGGTCATCCTAGACCACGATTGGGGCTTGGATCACGGCGCATGGTCGGTAGTTAAGAACATGTACCCCGAAGCCAACATCCCGGTACTGCAGCTCAGCATCGATTATACCAAAGATGCCCTTTTCCATTATGAACTGGCACAAGAATTAGCCACGCTAAGACGCAAAGGCGTTTTGATTTTGGGCAGCGGCAACATGGTGCACAACTTGAGAATGATGAGCTGGGAAATGATCAATGGCGGTGGCTATGATTGGGCTTTGGAAATGGACGAAAAGTTCAAATCGCTGATCCTGAACAGAGACCATAAGCCCCTGATTAATTATCAGCAAATGGGTAGCGCAGCCTTACTGGCCATTCCCACCCCAGAGCACTACCTGCCTTTGATGTATACTTTGGGCTTGCAGCAACCAACCGAACAGGCAAGCTTGTTCAACGACAAAGCTGTAGGCGGATCGCTCACGATGACTTCGGTAAAAATTGGCGCCTAAAAACCTATAATTATATAAATCTTTTTGGTCAGGATATAACAATAACGGCTTGGCTTATAGGTAATTTTGTTTATTCAACAAAAAAGAATGACACAGACCTATCAAGTTACAGGCATGACCTGTTCGCATTGCGAAAACCGGGTAAAAAGCAACCTGCTTTTGTTGCCCGAAATCACCGAAGTAGAAGTTTCCAAAACAGACAATACGACTACCATAACCATGGATAGGCCTATTGGTCTTGACGTCCTGCAGGAAGCCCTTGGGGGCACCAGTTCCAAATACCAAGTTTCTGCTATTGCTCCTGGCAAGCCAATTTAGGCTCGGATTTAGTCAAATTCATAACCAAAACATAAAATCATGAAAAAACTAACATTAACCTTGGCATTACTAGGCCTGGCCTTGATTAGTGCTTTTGCGCAGGTTAAAAATGAACCCGCCCAATTGCTAACCAGCTATTATGGCATTAAAGATGCCTTGGTAAATGGAAATGCGAGCGAAGCCGGTACCCAAGCCGCCGATTTTTTGGCTGTGGCTAAGTCCATCGATGGCAAAAACCTGGCCGAACCTAAGCGAAAAACATTGCTGGAGTTGAAAGAAAAATTGGCCTTTGATGCCGAGCATATTTCCGAAAGCAAGGATATTGCCCATCAGCGGGATCATTTCGCTACTTTTTCGGCTAACCTGTATGCTTTGGCCAAGGCTATCAAATTGTCGGCACAGCCCATTTACCAAGCATATTGTCCCATGAAAAAAGTGTACTGGCTAAGCAGCGAACAAGCCATCAAAAATCCGTATTATGGGAAAAGCATGCTTACCTGTGGCAAAGTAACCGATACCATTAACTAACAACCCTAGCGGCAGGTCGATCTTGCGCGTTCAATTGCCTATGAAAAAGCTCGTTTTTTTAAGCTTAATCTCTATGATCAGCATTTTTGCGACGGTCAAGCAAGCCGCTGCGCAAGAAAAAACAATATATACCTGCCCTATGCATCCCGAAATTAGGGAAGAAGAACCAGGCAAATGCCCTAAGTGTGGCATGAAGCTGGTGCCTGAAAAAAAGACGGAAAAAAAGGCCATGGTCTCATCACCGCTGACCTTTAAAACGGCTAAAAGCAGCAATAAGCCTCGAACTGTTCGTTACGACCTGTATGTGGCCGATACCATTGTTAACTTTACCGGAAAGCCTAAGCGCGCCATCGCCGTGAACGGCAGTATCCCGATGCCTACCCTGACCTTTACCGAAGGCGATACGGCTGAAATCTATGTACATAACCAGCTCGACGAAGAAACATCGTTGCATTGGCATGGCTTGTTTTTGCCCAATCGTTACGACGGTGTGCCCAACTTAACGCAGCTACCGATAAAACCCCATAGCACCTATGTGTACAGGTTTCCGATAATCCAAAGCGGTACGCATTGGTACCACAGCCATACCGGCCTGCAGGAACAGATAGGCATGTATGGTGCCATGATTTTGAACAAGCGCGAAGAGCCCGATCTGCCAACGTTGCCTGTTATACTGAGCGAATGGGCCGATATGAAGCCCGAGCAGATAGACCGTGGCCTGCACAATGCCACAGACTGGTTTGCCATTAAAAAAGGAAGTACCCAAAGCTATGCAGAAGCCATTCGGGAAGGTCATTTTGGAACAAAGATGACCAATGAATGGAAGCGCATGAATGCCATGGATGTGAGCGATGTTTACTATGACCGTTTCCTCATCAATGGCCAGGAGCAGCTGAATGCCCAAAACTTTAAAGCCGGAGATAAGGTGCGGTTGCGCATTGCCAATGCGGGGGCCTCTTCCTATTTCTGGCTCAGTTATGCCGGGGGCAAAATAACCGTGGTAGCCAGCGATGGCAACGATGTGGTGCCTGTTGAGGTCGACCGTTTGATCATTGCCGTATCCGAAACCTATGATGTCGTCGTTACCATACCCGAGAATAAAAGCTACGAATTTTTGGTTACTCCCGAAGATCGTACCAAGTCGGCTTCGCTTTGGCTAGGCCAGGGTGAAAAGGTCAATGCTAAAAAGATGCCTAAGCTCAAGTATTTCGAAGGCATGAAAATGATGAACGACATGATGGACATGAATGGCAACATGATCGAAGGTTCGAGGGAGTCATCCGGACAGGCCTGTCGAAAGTCGAT
>JBCNPG010000052.1:0-10575 GCA_039593445.1 Pedobacter sp. | reverse complement strand
GGGGATTCTAGAATGCAAACATAAATTATCAGATGCAAAGTTCAGCTATATTTCCACTATTTTATCTTCCCCCGGTTGGTTATTTTTCTGCTTTAAAAACACATGATTTTAAGGTAATGCTCGAAAAACAGGAGCACTTTCCGAAGCAGACCTATCGCAACAGAACCAGTATCGCATCGCCCGATGGCACTTTAGACCTGATTATACCGGTTGTTAAAGGTGCCAAGGTACACACCGCCTTAAAAGATGTAAAGATCAGCTATGATACCCACTGGCAACGCCTGCACTGGCTCAGCTTGCAAAACTGCTACCGAAGCTCGGCTTATTTCGAGTTTTATGAAGATGGCCTGCGACCGTTTTACGAGCGCAAATACGATTTTTTATACGATTATAACCTCGAACTGCTGCACTGGCTATGCAAACAGCTTAAAATAGAGGTTGACCTCACAACAACCCAAACCTACGAAAAGGAATGGCCGGGCTTGACGGACTACAGGAATCGGATGACCAAAAAAGAGGTGCCCCTGCAGGAAACAAAAAGTTATTTTCAGGTGTTTAGCGACAGGAATGAATTTATTCCTAACTTAAGCATGGTAGACCTGCTGTTTAGCCAGGGACCGCAAAGCAAGACCTATTTTTAGCCAATGGGAAGAAATACAAAGCACAAATCGCACAAGAAACACCATTATGCGCTGCCTACGCCGGGGTCGAGCCCGGGTTTGATTTATATAGACGAGAATTCGCTAAAGCCTAAGATCACACTTTATACCTATAACCAGCAAGCCTACAAGGTAGAGGAACTGCATAGCCTCAATGGCATAAAAGCGCTTACCGACAATAAGGATTTCAACTTTTGGATCGAGGTGAAAGGCTTTAATTCGGTGGAGCTTTTCGAAACCCTGGCCAAGGAACTCCACATCAACAAACTCATTTTAGAAGATATTACACGTACCTACCAAAGGCCTAAATTTGAAGAGTACGACGACTATATCTTTTCGATTAGCCGCATGCTTTGTTTAGACACCGAAGGCGCTTTAGAAAATGAACAGGTTTCCTTTATTTTGACCAAAAATGCGCTCTTTACATTTCAGGACCGTTATGAAGATTGCCTAGATCCAGTGCGCAAACGTCTTGATCTTGGCAAGGGCAACATCAGAATAGGAGGCAGCAGCTACCTGATGTATGCACTGATGGACATGATTGTAGACAATTACTTTTCTGTGCTTGGGGTATGGAGCGAAGAGTTGGATTCTATTGAAGACCGTTTGCTCGAAAAGCCCGACAAAACCATTATGTACGATACGCAGATGATCAAGCGCAACCTGATTACCCTGCGCCGCGTAGCCTGGCCAGAGCGCGACAAGATGAACGATATTTTGCGTACCGATAGCCATCTGATAGATGAGCAAGCCAAAATGTATATCCGCGATGCTTACGACCATTGCATTCAGATTATAGACATGGTCGAATCGATGAAAGAGATTGCCGCCAGCAATATCGATATGTACCTATCCATCATCAGCAATCGGATGAACGAAATCATGAAGGTGCTGACAATCATTTCTTCTATTTTCATTCCATTGACCTTTATTGCGGGTATTTATGGCATGAACTTCTCCCGGGAGGATCCGGTTACCGGCAAGGTAATGCCATTAAACATGCCCGAGTTGTATTCGGCGCATGGTTATGTATGGGCATTGGTGGTCATGGTAGTGATAGCCATTTTGCAGGTCATCTACTTCTGGCGAAAAGGCTGGTTTAAATAGACTGCTGGTATATGAAGCTAGTAATAAAGAACAATAAAAAATAAGGGCTCCATATTCTATGGGGCCCTTATCATTATCCTAACATGGTATCTTTCATAAAAGTGAAATTTATAGTTAACAAGATAATACTATTTAAATTAAACACCAAATAATATGCCAGATTATTCGATTTCTGTACTATTACCAAATTTAAATACTCCCTGCTTAACATCGCTAATATTAATGTAATCTTTATGGTAAACTCTGGAAAGACCGCTCAGGCCATGCCTTAATGTAACCTGAAGTTGCAATGTTTTTTCTTGGGCAGTAAGTATTTCTTCTAAGTTTTCGTTTGTTCTAAACAAAATTGCATGTGGAGCCGATTCGCGCTTTTTTGATGACCTGTCATAAGAAAAAGAAGGCACATGCTTGATATGGTTTCTTTTCAGCGTAATGGGTTTCATTCTTCTATTTCTGCCTTTTGCTGTAGCTCTGTATTCCTCAAGGACAAAAAGTTCCAAATTTATGTCGAATGAACTATGCCAAGACCTGTTTACAAATTTAAATACATACGTGTGATCTGTTGGAGGAGTATCATTAAACGTGTTTCTTTGCTTACTGATTTTGTCGCATATGCGGATAGTTGGTCTTAGCGTATAAAGAACGATAAATAAAAATGCAATAGAAGCGAGTATATTGCAAAGGATGTTTAAAACATAATCCATAAAGTGAAGCGTTATTTCCTTAAAAATATCAATATGTCGCCTATAAACAAATAGAGGTAAAAATTTTGAACATTCTTTGTTGCACCAAAGTTGGGGTTATGCGAAAGACAACCACCCATAGTTTTATCAAAATAGCTTTATACATGCTAAATGCGCCTTATCCGCTTTGCGGAAACAAATTATTGCCTATCTTTAAACCCTAGTATGCAATCATTTGAATTGGACAAAACCGACGTTTCCAAGCTCAAGCAGGCCATTGGTGGTGATAACGAATTACTTAAGGCTACGCTTGCAGAATACCACGCGTCTGAAATTGCCATTCTGTTTGAAAGCATCAGCAAAGAAGACCGCCAAAGGATCATCAATTTGCTCGATGTCGAGACCGCCTCTGAGGTAATTGCAGAAATGCACGAAGAGTCTCATCCCGAAGAACTTTTGCTGCAGCTGCATCCCGAAAAAAGGATTGAAATTGTAGAGGAGCTCGATTACGACGATGCTACCGACATTATCTCTCAACTCGAAGAACACGAGCAAAAGGAGATTCTCGAAGACCTGAGCGAGCACGACGCTTCGAGCATCAGGACCTTATTGAGCTACGACGAAGAAACCGCCGGTGGTTTGATGAACACCCAGGTCATCCGCATCAACCTGAACCTGACCAAAAAAGACGCTATTGACGAAATCATCCGCCAAAGCGAAGAAATGGAAGAGTTCTATACGGTAAACGTGGTTGATGACGAGAATACCTTCAAAGGCGTGGTTTCTTTAAAAGACATTATCAAGGCCAAGGGAAATGCCAAAATTACCGACATGGTTAACACCGACGCGGTTTATGTAAAAGCAGAAACCGACCAGGAAGAAGTAGCCAGACTGATCTCGCAATACAACCTGACCAGCCTTCCGGTAGTAGACGATCACATGAAGTTGTTGGGTCGCGTAACCTTCGACGATGTAATCGATGTTTTGGAAGATGAAAATACCGAAGATATCTTGAAGATTTCCGGTGTATCTGAGGACGAGGAACTGAGCGGTAACTGGATCGAGGCCGTAAAATCACGTTTGCCTTGGCTCATCATCAATTTGGGAACCGCTTTTTTGGCATCGGCGGTAATCAGGCATTTTGATCCTACAATTGACCTCATTCCGCTTCTATCGGCTTATATGACCATAATTGCTGGTATGGGCGGCAACGCGGCTACACAGGCACTTGCGGTAACCGTAAGGCGTATTTCGCTCTACGACCTCACCGACAACCAAGCTTATCGCGCTGTTTTAAAAGAATTTACCGTTGGCTTGATCAATGGGGCAGTCAATGGACTGATTGTTTTGGTGTTTGCTTATTTCTTTGATCACAGTCTGATGCTGGGTGTCGTTATTTTCTTGGCTATGACGGGAAACATGATCATTGCCGGAATCACCGGCTCGGGCATTCCTTTAATTTTAAAACGCATTGGCATCGATCCAGCCATTGCCTCTTCAATAATTATTACGACTTTTACCGATGTTTTCGGATTTTTACTTTTATTAGGATTAGCAAGCAAATTATTACTCTAAATATGACCTATATATGCAAGGATTAAGACACGATTGGACGAAAGAAGAAATAGCTGAGATTTATAATAAGCCTTTTTTAGACTTGGTTTTCGAAGCGGCAAGCGTTCACCGTCAGAATAAAGACTACTCGGAGGTGCAGATCAGTTCGCTGATTTCCATTAAAACCGGAGGCTGTGCAGAAGACTGTTCTTATTGTCCGCAGGCCGCCAGATACAACACAGGTGTGGATGTACATGCCCTGATGAAATTGACAGATGTGGTAACGGCTGCTGTTAAAGCCAAAGAGGGGGGCGCCTCACGCTTATGTATGGGCGCAGCCTGGCGCGAGGTGAGGGACAACCGCGATTTTGACCGTGTAATTGAAATGGTAAAGGCCGTAAACGATATGGATATGGAAGTATGCTGCACCTTGGGCATGCTAACCGAAAGCCAGGCACAGCGTTTGGCTGATGCAGGATTATATGCCTACAACCACAACCTAGATACCTCGGAAGAGGATTACAAACGCATCATCTCTACCAGGACTTATGATGACCGCTTAAACACCATTAAAAACGTACGCAAGGCCAAATTAACGGTATGCAGTGGTGGCATTATTGGTTTGGGCGAAACCACTGAAGACCGTATTGCCATGTTGCAGACTTTGGCTAATATGGAAAAACACCCAGAATCGGTACCGGTTAACGCTTTGGTGCCTGTAAAGGGAACGCCTTTGGAAGATCAGCCGCGCGTACCAATTTGGGATATGGTAAGGATGATCGCCACTGCGCGCATCGTGATGCCAAAATCGGTAGTTCGCCTTTCGGCTGGAAGAAACGAGATGAGTACCTTGGAACAGGCTTTTTGCTTTATGGCGGGTGCCAATTCAATTTTTGCTGGCGATAAGTTATTAACTACGCCAAATCCGGCTTTCAACGAAGATATGGCCATGTTTGAGCTGTTAGGTTTAAAAACCCGTGAGGCCTTCAAAAATGGCCGGCCAGACAATACGAAGCAAAAAGAAGTATTTGCCTAGTTTTTAACTTTTTAATAGTAAACAAAAGCCAGCTTAACCGCTGGCTTTTTTTATAGTAAAACTTAAACTGTTGGGCACGTTTATATAAAAAAACTCTCAGTTCCTTTTCTTTAAACATGAAGGAATTTAGCACATTAAGTCAGGCTTATCATCTATCTTAATTCCTCAATGGTTTAATGCTAGCAACAATATTTCACTGGTATACAAGTCTTTACTCGGCTACAATTTTTATGTAACTAATCTTGCCGATTTTAGTTAATATTGTGTTAACTAAATCAAATCAATGGACAATAAATTAGCGCATCACCTGTTATGGGAACGGTTACGTTCTGGCGATAAGGATGCCTTTTTTGATTTATACAGGGTACTGTATTATCCATTGGTCAATTTTGGCATCCGTGTATGTGCCGACGCCGATATGGCAGGCGAAGCAACCGATATGGTATTTACCACCATTTGGGAAAAACACGACACCCTTAACCGGGTTGATAATGTAGAAGCCTATCTGCGTACCTTTTTAAAGCGCAAATTATTGCGCATCATGGAGCGTAAACGCAAAATTAACGATGCGCTGTTCAATGCCGGCGAAGATGGCGATTGGATGGAAATGAGCTATGAAGAGTTTATCGTAAAAGTACAGACCGACGAACTCATCAAATACCAGTTGAAAAATGCATTGGCCAAACTTACGTTCAGGCAAAAACAACTGATCCATCTCAAGTTTTTCGATGGCCTGAGCTATGAAGACATCGCCACCCAAACCAATCAGACCGTTAAAACAGCCTACAATACCATTTACGATGCCCTTAAAATCCTTAGGAAGGAACTCAAAGCCTAAAAAAGCTACAAAGCTTTGGGATTCTTTGGTAAGCTTTCAGCTCATGTTAAAAAAAAGTTAAATTTCTCTTAGGAAAAAATACTGCTTCTTGGCACTGTTATATAAACGACGATAACAATGACCGATAGAAGTCAATTCAATGCAGAAGATTTTCTTGTAGACAGCACCTTTCAGCAATATTGTGCCGGAACAGACAAGCTTTGCATCGAATATTGGGAAAAATACATCAGCGCCCATCCAGCCCAAGCGCAAACCATTGCCGAAGCCAAAAGGCTTTATGTGATCCTAAGTGGCAATAAACGTCCGCTAAACCAACAGGTAGAAGCGATGGAAACGCAAATTAGCCAAGAAGAAAAACCTGTCAAGCTCAGAAAACTGCTCTGGCTAAAAGTGGCGGCTGCCCTTGTGCTGGTTGTTGGTGGTACTTATTTCTACCTCAGGCCAAATGCAGGCTCACCACAAGGACAAGCTGCCATAGCCAAGACTTTCGCCACTGCTGGAGGCGAGCGCAAAAAAATTACCTTGCCAGATGGCTCTACCGTATTGCTCAATGCCAAGAGCTCTTTGGCTATCGGTGCAAATTTTAACGATAAATGCAGGGAAGTGGTGCTTAAAGGGGAAGCCTATTTCGATGTTGTACACAACAAAAACAAGCCTTTTAAAGTATATACCACCGACTTCAACATCAACGTGTTGGGTACCGCTTTCAATGTGAAGGCTTACCCCGACGAAATCAGCTCTGAAGCGACGCTCATTCGTGGCCTCATTACCATGGAAGCTTTAAACGGCCAAGGCGGAATTATTACCCTGAAGCCAAGTCAAAAGGTTACGGTTTATAGAAACCTTCCGGCAAAGGAAAAAGCAAAAGTGCTGAGACCGGTGGCTCCACATCCCGAAATCACCATTAACCATTATACGCTAATCAAAGACAGTACCATTGTAGAAACTGCCTGGACCCAAAACCGCATCGAAATCTACGATCAGGATTTTGACCAAATCAAGGCCGTACTCGAAAAGTGGTACAATATCGAAATCAGGTTTAAAAGCCCCGAAGTAGAAAAATACCGCTTTACGGCAACATTTAGCCACGAAACGTTGAACCAAGCACTAGAGGCCTTACAAAAAGTAGAATATTTTAAATATGAAATCAAGGGAAACCAAGTAATCATTTCCAAATAGAATAAAAAAAGGACGGTGTTGGCGCACCGCCCTTAAGTATTCTTTTTGATCAAATCGATGGCAGTTTATGCGGAAACAGATCGCTGCCAAAAACTTATGCAACCAAAAAAAACAAAAATATGATTATTTATTACTTACCGCAAGAGCGTTCTCGCTATAAAACGCTCCTCAAATTCATTATGCTAATGAAATTAACCTGTATAGTGGTTTTCATTACTTGCCTTAATGTTTCTGCATCGGTTTTCTCACAAGAGAAAATAACGCTCGATGTAAAGAAAACAAAGCTGGCCAAGGTATTACAGATCATCGAGCAGCAGAGCAACTACCATTTCGTGTACAGCTCGTCGTACGTACCTGTGAACAGGATGATCAGCATTACCGTAACCAATACGCCAGTAAGCGATGTATTGGCAGCTGTTTTGGGCAAAACGAATTTAAAATATTCCATTTCGGCGGGTGGCTTGGTCATCATCAGTCGAAATAAGGATGTCCCCATAACCGGAACCGTTAAAGATGCCAATGGCGGTGCGTTGCCTGGGGCGTCGGTTAGGGTAAAAGGAACAACTACGGGCGTTTCTACCGATGTGAACGGCAAATTTACATTGAATGTTCCGGAAAATGCAACTTTGGTTGTTTCTTATGCAGGGTTCCAATCAAAGGAAATTGTGCTAGGCACACAAACGAATGTCGATATCGTACTGGCAGAAGACACCAAACAATTGGCCGAAGTAGTGGTAACGGCGTTGGGCATTAAGAGAGAGCGCAGGGCCTTAGGCTATTCGGTTACCCAAATCGGTGGCGAAACCTTAACCCAGGCTCGTGAAAACAACGTAGCTAATTCACTGGTTGGCAAAGTGGCTGGTTTAGATATCAGCTCTAGTACTGGTGGTGCCGGTTCGGCTACCAGCGTAACCATCAGGGGCGTTTCCAGCTTGAACCAAACCAGTCAGCCTCTGTATGTCATCAATGTCGTACCCATGGAAAACAAGCCCGTTGGGATCAATAACCTCAATCCCTCAGGGAATAGTGGTGGCCAATACGACAACTCGCCGGATCTAGGCGATGCAATTGGAAACCTCAATCCTGATGACATTGAAAGCATTTCGGTGCTAAAAGGGGCGGCCGCCTCTGCGCTATATGGCTACAGGGCCAAGGCAGGGGTAATCTTGATCACCACCAAAAGTGGCAAGGGCAATAACATCGAGTTTAACAGCAATTACGTTGCCGAACAGGTGATGGATCGCACCAACTGGCAATATGTATATGGACAAGGTGCAAATGGCGTAAAACCTTCCACTCAACTAGATGCCGGTACTACCGGCGGTTCGAGCTGGGGCGCCAGGCTCGATGGCAGCAGTGTGATCCAATTTGATGGGGTAAGCCGACCTTACGTTGCCCAAAAAGACAACGTGAGCAATTTTTATCGCACGGGTGGCAGTTTTACCAATACCTTGGCTTTCAACAAGTCATTTACGGGAGGCGTAATGCGTATTTCGGCCAGTAACCTCAACAATAATTCTGTAGTGCCTAATTCAGGCTTGAACAGACAGAGTTTTAACTTGGCCGGAACGGTTGATGCCATTAAAAACCTGACGATTGACGCACGCTTCAACTATATCCTCGAACAAGCCAAAAACAGGCCGATGGTTTCTGACGGTGCCGGCAATGCTAATTACAATGCTACTTTCCTGCCAACAAGTGTCGACATCAGCAACTTGAAGCCTGGCAAAAAGCCAGATGGCAACGAACTGTCTTACAATACCAGCAACAATTATGCAACCAACCCATGGTTTGCCGCCTACGAGTTCATCCATAACACCAAAAGAGAACGTTTATTGAGCTCTTTCAATGCCAGGTATACTTTCGACAACGGATTGTTTTTGCAAGGAAGGGTAGGTCGCGATGCCTATAACGACCAATATACTGCTGTTACACCTTCAGGTACAGCCTATAATCCGCTAGGAGGCATGACCGAGCAACAAACCAAGTTTGCCGATGTAAATGCCGATGCCTTGATCGGTAAAAGCTTTAAGGTAAATGATTTCTCGATCACCCCAAACATAGGTGCCAGTTTTAGGCGTACCAAAATTACGCAAACTACCAATCAGGGTGGAGAATTTGCCATATTTGGCGTTTACAAACTCACCAATACCAAAACCAAGGCCCTTAACTACACGCAAAGCGATCAGGAAGTACAATCGGTTTACGGAACACTCGAATTGGCTTACAAAGACATCCTGTATTTAACCGGAAGCGGCCGTAGCGACTGGTTCTCTACTTTGGCTACGCCAGGCAAAGACAACAAATTGAGTGTGTTTTACCCATCGGTGAGCGGTTCGTTTGTGTTTACCGAACTCTGGAAACCATCATTCCTAAGCTTTGGTAAAATAAGGGCGGGCTATGCTATCGTTGGTCAGGCTACCGACCCTTTCCAAACCCAGCTTTATTATAACCTGCGCAGCGAAACCATCAACGGTAAGCCAATCGGCAATATCGTAAACCCTTATATTCCAAACTCAAGTTTGAGAGCCTCTAAAGCCAACGAGCTGGAAATAGGTACCGAAATGCGTTTCTTGAACGACCGCTTGAATCTCGATGTAACCTGGTACAACAAGAAATCAAAAGATGAAATCATTAATGTAACCACCTCAACCGTTACGGGTTACAACGGTGCTGTTTTAAATTCTGGCGAATTGAGGAACAGAGGTATTGAAGCCTTGTTGTCGGGTGTAGTTTTAAAGAACAAGGATTTCAGCTGGACTTCTACCTTAAATGGTTCATATAATGATAATAAAGTGCTTACGTTGGCTCCCGGAACAGTATCGCAGCCAATTGCCACTTCGAGAACAGGTGTAGGTTTCTTGCAGAACTTGGCAGGTAAAGCCGCCGCCCAGGTAATGGCCTACGACTTTAAATACGATGCCAGTGGCAACATTGTCAAAGATGTAAACGGCGCACCAGAAAGAGGCGACCTCAAGGCCTATGGCTCGGCCTTTAATAAGTATACCGCAGGTTGGACCAACGAATTTGCTTACAAAGGATTTAATCTTTCATTTTTAATAGATGGCAAATGGGGTGGCAAGATATTCTCGGCTACCGATTACTATGGCTATGTATTTGGCTTGCACCAAGCTACGCTCGAAAATAGGGATGCCTTGGGCGTAAACGCAGCTACTTACTACAGCACCTATGCCAATAACGTGTCTAAACAGTTTGTACAGGATGCCAGCTTCATCAAGTTCAGGCAGCTGATGATCGGCTATAACTTCCCGGCCAAAATGTTCAACAATAAAATTAAGGGCTTAAACCTAAGTTTTGTAGGGCGTAACCTGTTTATCTTGATGAAGAGAACAGACAACATCGACCCTGAATCGAGCTATAATGCCACTTTTCCAGGCTTGGAATTGGGCGGTGTACCGCCTGTGCGTACCTATGGCCTAAATCTAAGTGTTAAGTTATAATCCTTTAAAAAAATTGAAAATGAAAACGATCAGAAAATCATATCTAGTACTTTCAGTG
>JBCNPG010000519.1:0-2941 GCA_039593445.1 Pedobacter sp. | reverse complement strand
GGTTGTTGCCTCCCGAAGGTGCCTGTTTGGCCGCTTCGATCAGTTGCAGCAATAACTCTTCGCTGATGGTTTGTGGTCCGGGTTCAAAGGCCAGCCTATGTTCGCTGATAAAATCTTCAATCTCCTTCTTGCCAAGCAACACTGGGGCTGTAAAGGCGGTTGGAGTTTCGGCAGGCTTAGGGTCGCTGATCAACTCGTCAAGGTCTAAAAAGAAACGGCCAGATACTTTGAGCAGGTTCAATAATATTTTTCTAGCAAGATCGGCAGTAACGCCACCACCATAGGTAACCGCACTGGCCAACTGCGGCCAGGTAGAGATGGTGCCCATGATTTCAACCGCAGATGCTTTCATGCGGGGCGATAAAGTTTCTACGCCGGTTACTGCAGTAATGTATGGAGCCCTTTCGTCTAGCGTAGTCAACGTTTGGTATTTGCTCATGTCCAAGTGGTCGACCATGCCGTGTAAAACAGGTCTTTCAGGCTCCAGGTCAAATCTTTCGATGTCGATGGTGCCACGGTCGCTACCTTCCATCAAAACCGGAATGCCCAGCGCTTTGGCCTTGGTACGTGCATTGATTTTGATATCGAAACTGTCACATTCGTCGATCAACAAGTCTAGCTTGCCATTTTCGGTCAGAAATTTATCCAGATTAGCTTCGGTAATGCCTTCTTCAAAGCAAACCACGTTAAGATAAGGGTCTATTTCGGCAATTTCGCGGGCCACGATAACGGTTTTCTTAATTTTAAGGTTGTAAACCCCTGTCCTGATGCGGTTGATGTTGCTGAGGTCGAGTTCGTCGAAGTCGGCAATCCGCAATTCGCCAAAGCCCCTTTCCATGGCCAGGGTCAATGAAACCGATTGCCCTACTGAAAGGCCCATGACGCCAATTTTCTTTTGGGCCAGCGTTTGCTGTTCTTGTGCCGTAATTTTATGTTTGTTGCGGTTGGTACGCACAATGGCAAAATCTGCTTCGTCTAATAAGTGAACCAATTTATTGGCCCATGGATAATAGACCCAAACACCAAATTCTTCGGGATTGACACCGCCAAAATGCTTGGCTACCGCATCTGCCATTACGCTTGGAGGCATAAAAACAATGGTTGGCTGCAAACATTTGATCAATTCTTCAACTTGGCTCTTAATATGGTCGTAAACTTGTAAATTTGCCCTGCTTTGAATAAGCACTTCAAATGCATTTTTTTGCTCTTGGTCCAGCAACCTGAAGAACACAGGTTTAAAGCTGTTTTGGTAGGCTAGTGTTTGTTCGGTTAGCTGAGAGAGCAATGGGTTGAAACCAGTATTAGACTGCATTTTTGGTAGTAAAATAGTAACTTGTTAATGATAAAATACGTATATATGTTAAAACAACTAAATTAGTCTTTTAAGAGTTATAATAAAAAAGTATTTTTATCTTTTATTAACATCCCGATGAGCACAAATATCCTATACGTAGACGACGAACCGCACAACCTGAGCGCCTTTGCGGCAACCTATCGCAGGTTGTACAAAATTTTTACGGCCGAATCTGCCGAAGATGGCAGAAAAATACTTGATAAGGAAGACATTCACATCATTATAACCGATCAGCGCATGCCTAAAACCACGGGCGTGGAATTCTTGGCGTCTATTTTAGAAGAACACCCAGATCCGATCAGAATGATCTTGACAGGTTATACCGATATCGACGCCGTTATCGATGCCATCAACAAGGGCCAGGTTTATCGTTACATCCAAAAGCCGTGGATGGAAGAGGATCTTCGTATCAATATTGAAAAAGCCATCGAAATTTATACCTTGAGAAAAGAAAACCGTGAGCTGACCGAAAAATTATTGGTTGCCAACAGGCAATTGGAATTTATCGCGCGCCAAAATCTCTTATCGTAAGCTAACCTATTGCAGACTAGTCAAATTGCTCAACCATTCTTAACACATAAATCCATCGTTTAGTTTTAAATAAATTATTATTATTGTAAAACGCTGCCTGTTTTTTTGAAGGCAGTTAACGCCTGGATGAAGAATTTTTGCCTTTTGGTTCTGCTTTTTTTGCTTTTTGGCCCCTTTAAAAAGGCTGGTGCCCAAAATATTTCTAATGAAGGGACAGACTTTTGGGCCGTTTTCCCTACGCATGTGCCGAGCGGAACCAGCTTCGCCAATATGGTGATCTTTATTTCTGCTAAAGATAACAGCTCCGGTAAGGTGATCGTAGGAGGGCAAACCTTTAGCTTTATCGTAAAAGCCAATTCAGTTGCCCAAGTAAATATTCCCCGAAATCTGGCTTATATAGATGATGTTAATGCTGGAAAAGTGTTGACCAATAAGGGTATACATATCGTAGTTGATGCCGGTATGCCTAAAGTATCGGTTTATGCGCATATTTATGCCAGGGCAAGGTCGGAGGCTTACTTGGTTTTGCCACTCGAATCACATGGCAAACGTTATTATGTTATGAGTGCAGAGGGAAACCCAGCCCCCAATAACAGCGTAAAAAACGGTCTGGAAGGCATGTCTTTTTTAACCATAGTGGCCACAGAAGACGATACCCATGTCAACATCAAAAGGCCAAACAGTATTACGGTTGAAAAAGTGGTATTGCCCAAGGCTGGCGATGTTTATGAAATACTCTCGGGCCCAGACTTAACGGGTACGTTGGTAGAAATTGACGATGCATCCTCATCCTGTAAAACCATGGCGGTTTATTCGGGCCATTCGGGTTTGGCCTACTTTTTTGGCTCTTATGATCCATTGCTGCAACAGCTCTATCCGGTAGCCAGCTGGGGGAGGACCTATGGAATAGTTCCTTTTTACAAACGAGCGTATTTTGGCAGGATTTTGCCATCTGAAAATAATACCACAATTACGATTAACGGCCAGGTGGTTGGCAAAATTAACCTTGGCGATATCTACGAAATACAACGCTCCACCGAACCGATGCTGATCCAG
>JBCNPG010000518.1:0-2942 GCA_039593445.1 Pedobacter sp. | reverse complement strand
CAGCGCGAACGTGCTTCTGCTGCCTTGGCCCAAAATGTAAATTCTGGACTCCAAGAACCACAAAATTCAGTAGGTAACGCAATCAACATTGCGGTTTCGATCAAAGACGAAACGGATGGAGACGAATTTTTTGCCGATGCCGAGCGCAACGAAAGGCAAGGCGATCTTAACGAGGCACTCACCCTGTTTGGCAAAGCCGCCTTCGAGTATAATAACGACCGGAAATTTAGCCGCTACGGCGCAGCGCTTTTGCGGATGAGCAACATCCATCTGCTGCTTTCGCACTATACCGAAGCCGAGCAGGTGGTACTGAATGCCGCCCTTAAAACCTATGCCAAAATAGGCAGCAAGGCAGGCCAAATGGCATCCTACAACCAGTTGGGCAAGATCTATTTTGCAGCCAATAAGCTAACGCAATCGCTTTGGTTTTATACCCAGCAGGGCATTTTGGCGCAGCAACTCCGCAACAATACATCCTATATCGATTCGGTATTGGGCATTGCCATGATCAAGATCAAGAAGAAGGAATATGTGTTGGCCACCAAAGATGTAAACCGGGCCGAACTGCTAGCCAAAAATGCGAAGATTACACAGTTTAGTCAGCAGATAAAAAACAGCAGGAACCTCATTACCGAAAAAACCGGTGCCAAAAAATAAATGTGACAAAAGGCTTAAAATATAAAGATTACAAAAAAGATACAGATTATTGCTGTATCTTTTTTGTTTATTTAAGAAATTGGTATCATATTGGATGATGATTTTATAAGAATGGATTTTAAAACTGTTAAAGAGATGTTGAGAAGAGTATTGATGATTACGTTTACAGCCGCGGCCTTGGCCTGTAGCGCATCGCCAAAACCACAGAAAATGGTTGATGGCGTACAAAACATTAAGCCAGATGAGCAACAAAGCCTGGTGCTGAGGCAAGTGGTGAACCTGATCGAAAGCTATAACTATAAGAAACTGGAAATCAACGATTCGATTTCTTCTATCATTTTAGACAGGTACATCAAGGCCTTAGATCCTTCTAAATATTATTTCCTGGCCAGCGATATCAAGGAATTTGATAAGTTCAGGACCGAATTGGACGACGATTTCAGAATTGGCGACCTGAGCGCTCCCTTTTATATCTTTAACGTTTACCTGAAAAGATATAACGAACGCATCAATTATTCGATAGCGCAGATCAAAGCCAAGTACGATTTTAACCAAAACGATACCTATGTTTACGACCGCGAAAAAATGCCGTGGATTACCACGACTGCCGGCTTGGACGATGTGTGGAAGAAAAGGGTAAAATACGAATTGGTAAACCTGAAAATTGCAGGTACACCTGATGCCAAGAACGTAGAGACGCTGACCAAAAGGTACGAAAACCTGAAGTCGCAGGCGGCCAAGTTCAACAACCAGGATGTTTTTCAGATCATTATGGATGCCTTTACCGAAGCCATCGATCCGCATACCAATTATTTCAACCCTAGAAATGCCGAAGTATTTAACCAAGAGATGTCTCGCTCTATCGAAGGCATTGGCGCTACTTTGCAGCTCGAAAACGAAGTGACCAAAATCGTTTCTATTGTGCCGGGTGGACCAGCTTTTAAAAGCAAGCAGCTAAATGCAGGCGATAGGATCGTGGCAGTAGCCCAAGGTGCAAACGGCGAGTTTGAAGATGTAATCGGCTGGAGGATAGACAACACCGTGTCGAGGATTAAAGGCCCTAAAGGCACTACGGTTAAGCTCAAAGTTATTCCGGTTGGACAAGAGCTTTCTTCTAAACCAGTAATCATTACCTTGGTACGCGAGAAAGTGATCTTGGCCGATCAGTCTGCCAAAAAATCGGTTAAAACCATTCAATCTGATGGTAAACCTTATAAAATCGGTATTATCCAAGTGCCAGCTTTCTATGCCGACTTTAAAGCGGCCAATGCCGGCGATCCAAATTATAAAAGCACCACCCGCGATGTGCGTTTGCTGATCGATACCCTTAAAAATACCGATAAGGTCGATGCCATTATCATGGACTTGAGATCTAATGGAGGTGGTTCGTTGGTTGAAGCGATCGATTTAACCGGACTGTTCATTGACAAAGGCCCGGTTGTACAGGTGAAGGATTTGAGGGGTAGCGTTGAAGTTGACGAAGACAAAAATGCCGGTGCAGTGTGGACTGGTCCAATGGGCGTAATGGTCGATCGTTTGAGTGCCTCTGCATCAGAAATCTTCGCTGGTGCGATACAAGATTACGGCAGGGGAATCATCATGGGTACCCAAACCTACGGTAAAGGAACCGTACAGTCGTCTATAGACCTTAACCGCTTGGTTAATCCGTCTATCCTGCAAAAAATGGCCGCCTTGTTTAAAAGAGACAGCAAAGGCGTAATTGTATCGCCACAAGGCAGCAATGCCGTGCTTGATAAAGATGGCATTCCGCAGTTGGGCCAAATTAACCTGACCATGGCCAAATTTTACCGTGTAAACGGCAATAGCACCCAACATAAAGGCGTAATTCCTGATATTAATTTTCCGTCGATTTATCCATTGGATAAGATTGGCGAAGATACCGAACCATCAGCCTTGCCATTTGATATGATCAAGCCGTCCAACTACAAGGCCGTGGCCGATTTGACCGACATCAAGGCTAATTTGCTCCGCCTGCACGAACAAAGGATGAAAAGCTCCTTAGACTATAAAGTGCTGAACGAAGATATTGCCGACTCTAAAAAGCGGGATGGCGAAACTTCGATTACCCTGAACGAAGCCAAGCTTAAAGCCGAAAGAGAGGCCCTAGAGGCGAAAAATTTAACCCGTTTGAACGAGTTGAGGTCATCAAGAGGTTTGGCGCCAGTTAAAAAAGGCGATAAAATTGCTAAAGACGAGAACTATGACCTGGTGGAAGATGAAAGCATCAAGGTGATGATTGATTTGATGAAGATGACCGAGGGCAA
>JBCNPG010000517.1:0-2944 GCA_039593445.1 Pedobacter sp. | reverse complement strand
GGCCGCTTGATCGGTGGCCAAGAAGCTGTAACGCAATAAAAAGCTCCAGTTGTTAGGCAAGGGAAACTTAGGCGCACGGTTGTAACCACCTTCGGCAATATCGAAATGGCGTTTCCAAGGCTCTACGATTTCGGAGAGTTGGGCTTGCGAAAAATCGATTTCGCCCTGAAAAGGGATAATCTGTTCGGCCTGTTGAATACCATCGGTCAGCCGCTGGGCATAATTGATGGCCTTTTGCGGTTCGTCTTTCCACAAAGTGGCCAAATTGAGCAGGATATTGATCCAATCTGGCTTTCTAAAATATGTACCTCCATAAATAGGGCGCTGATCGGGCAGACAGATGGCATTTAACGGCCAGCCGCCATTGCCATTCATCAGCTGTACAGCTAGCATATAAACCTGGTCGATATCCGGTCTTTCTTCCCGGTCAACTTTAATGCATACAAAATGCTGGTTCATCACCTCGGCTACCTCATGGCTTTCGAAACTTTCATGTTCCATAACATGACACCAGTGACAGGCCGAATAGCCAATGCTCACCAAAATCAGCTTGTGCTCTGCCTGGGCTTTGGCCAAGGCCTCCGGCCCCCATTCGTACCACTGCACCGGATTATAGGCGTGCTGCAACAAGTAAGGCGACGAAGCGTTGATGAGGCTGTTGGGTTCTTTAGGCATGGATCTGAAATGATTTGAGATGTGAGATATGAGATGTGAGATATGAGATTATAGATGTGAGATCATGAACTAGGCAATTGTCACAATTTAAGGTGTAAAGCTATCAATTATCTACAAACCTCTTTCTATTTAGTTTTTGTTTTTTACATTAGTTCCCAAGTTTCATACCTTTTGTATCATTGCTAAAAAATGAAAATCACCCACACCGAAATCTACCGTTTCAGTATTCCGATGGAGCCTTTTGTCATTGCGACCGGCACCATGCACTTTGCCCAGAATGTATTGGTTAAGATTTATACCGATTCTGGCCTTTACGGCATTGGCGAATGTTCGGCTTTTCCGATGATTGTGGGCGAAACCCAAGATACCTGCATCGCCATGGCCAAAGATTTTGCGCTGATTTGGAAAGGCAAGAATCCACTCGAAATTCCAGAGCGCATGCTAGACCTGCTGGCCTATGCCGACCACAATGCAACCATTAAAAGTGCGTTCGACATGGCATTGTTTGACATTGCCGCCAAACACGCAGGTTTGCCTCTGTACAAATTTTTGGGCGGGCACAAACGGGCAATAGAAACCGATATGACCATTGGGATCGATACGCCCGAAAAAATGTCGCTGATGGCCTTGAAGCACCAAAAGAACGGCTGCAGGATACTGAAAATCAAGTTGGGCAAAAAAGTGCACGAGGATATCGAACGGGTCAAACAAATCAGGGCTGCTGTTGGACCGGAAATGATATTGCGCTTAGACGCCAACCAGGGCTGGAGCTTTGATGATGCCTTGTTGGCCTTGGGCGAACTCGAAACGCAAAACATAGAATTCTGTGAACAACCGATGCGTACCTGGTACGACGACCGCTTGCCCGAGCTAAGCCTCAACTCGCCGATTAAAATCATGGCCGACGAAAGTTGCTATAACCACCATGATGCCCGTAAACTGATCAATGCACAAGCCTGCGAATACCTGAACATTAAATTTGCCAAATCTGGAGGGATCTTGGAGGCGCAGAAAATACATGAGGAAGCCTTGCAAAAAGGCGTGAAATGTATGATTGGCAGCATGCTCGAAAGTCGAATTGCCTTGACGGCTAACCTGCATTTTGCCTTGGCCAGTCCTAATGTGGTCTTCTTCGACCTCGATACCTGCCTCTTGGGACATTTGGTTGACCCGGTAACCGACGGCCTTACCTACGACGGCTTCATGCTCGATGTTCCCGAAAGCATAGGCATTGGTGCCGATGCAGACCAACAATTTCTAGACACCTGCGAAAAATGGACGATTTAGGCATCGCTTGCGTAATCGAACCTTGATTGCTTTATACCACGCCGCTTCAGGCAGGCCATCTGCCTCTATTTTTTTAGCAAGCGGTCAAAAGCCAAGCTATCGCCGTTAAAGGCATTGAAATCAACCACATGGTTAATGCCATTGATGCGTGCCTTATCAGAATGTTGCCAAAACTTCCAGGCCTTTTCGTCGAGCCTGAGCTTGGGCTGATGATAATGCGCCACCCAAAACGGGTAATCGCTATAATAGCCCTGCAAATAATCCTGATAGAATTTCAGCCCGGTATAAATGATGGGTTTTACTTTGGTACGGTCTTCGATTTGAATGATAAAGGCATTCAACTCCTTGCGCATCTGTGCCGGCGACACACCATCCAGACTTTCAATGTCTACCACCGGGGGCAAATCCCCTTTTTCGATGCTTACGGTCTGCAGAAAGAAATTAGCCTGCCATAAACCTGATTTCTTGGGCCTGAAAAAATGGTAGGCACCTACCTTTAGGCCAGCTTTGGGAGCTTCTCGCCAGTTGCGCTGGAAACAGGGATCTACGGTTAACAGGCCTTCTGTTGCTTTAATAAAGGCAAAAGAAACCTTTACGCCGTCCTCTTCCATGTTTTTTACCTTTTGCCAATCGATGCGTCCCTGGTAATACGATACATCAATACCGTGGATCGTATATTTTTTGGGAATTTTGATAGCGAAGCTTTCGTAGGTACGATAGTTTTTATCTTCGCCCGGATGGCGCAGCCAATACCAGCTGGCGCTCGCAATCTTCAGGATGTAGCCATAATAAAACGGCGACAAAAGAATGAGCAATAAACCGGCAATGGCAAATTTAAGGTGGATCGGCCATCCTTTTTTCTTTTTCCGTTGCGGTTTTCTTACTGTTTTTCTTTTGGCTGGGGGCATGGACTAAAAATACGAAACCTCACTTAAATCGTATACCATTTAAATGAGGTTTCTGGTTAATTTTGAACCCTGAC
>JBCNPG010000516.1:0-2947 GCA_039593445.1 Pedobacter sp. | reverse complement strand
TTTGCACTCGATCCTCAAACCTTGGAGCGCATCGATGTGTTGGCCGGTGGATTTCCCTGCCAGCCTTTTTCCATTGCAGGCTACCGCAAAGGCTTTGAAGACCAGCGCGGCAACCATTTTTTCAGGATCATCCAATACGCCGAAGAGCTGCAACCCAAGGTATTGCTGCTCGAAAACGTAAAAAATCTAACCTCGCACGATAAAGGGAATACTTTTAAAGTCATTATAGAAACCTTAAAAACGTTGAATTACACCGTTTTTACCAAGGTGCTCAACTCCAAGGATTTTGGCAATATTCCTCAAAATAGGGAACGTATCTACATTGTAGCCTTTAAAAACAATGCGCAGGGCGAAGATATTTATGGCAAACATTTTCAGTTTCCAGAGCCACTGTCGCTAAATGTTAAAATTGGCGACCTGATTACGCCGCATGAAGTGGCACACAGGTATTATTACGGACCAGAGAAGATGATCCATAACGAATTGGCGCAAAACGTAAGGTCGAAGGAAACAGTTTACCAATGGCGCAGGCATTATGTGCGTGAGAACAAGCAAAATGTTTGTCCAACCTTAACGGCCAACATGGGCATGGGCGGACATAATGTGCCAATTGTTTTAACTGCAACCGGCATTAGAAAACTAACTCCGGCAGAATGCTTCAGGTTTCAGGGGTTTCCGGAAGATTTTAAGCTGCCAGCCATTTCAGAAGCGCAGCTTTATAAACAGGCGGGCAATTCGGTAACCGTACCTGTGATTGCCAGAATTGCTGCCAACATCAAATACGCATTATTGCAAGAACCTCCGGTACCTGCTCAAGAAAAGACAAAAGGGAAAAAGAAAACTACGGTAGCTTAGAAGCCCAGCTTTTTTAACAGTTGCTCAAAAGTGTGCATATCGCCGCTCTGTGCATAATAGTTAGGGGCATCCATGATGATCTTGCCGTTGAGTAGTGCTTTTTGGGGCAAAATATATTCTCGATTGATCAGTTCCTTCAGTTCGCCTTTGCCAATGCATCCGGCAATGTCAAACTCCCAATCTTCGGCAAAAAACAATGCTTTTAGGGCATCGTACGCAGGCTTGTCTTGAGCCAGTAAGGGATGGTGGGCAAATAAGGCTTTGCCATCGGGTTTAATGCGGCACAAAATAAAGAAATCGTAGCACGATCCATCTGGGATATAGTGGGCCTCTTGATCCCAATCTTTGGCTTCCAGCAACATCAGGTTGGAAAAATGCGCGGCCGATTTAATGCTAAGCTTTATTCCGAGGCAATCAAAATCGCCATTATCCCAAACGCCCTTGCCCATCACGTTCAGGTCTGGAGGAGGCAAGGTTATGCCATGTTCGCTAAATTTTCTGCATATCCCAAATTCGGCCAGTTTGCCCTGTAGGGTATTGATAAAAAGCTCGCCTGGGCTCCGATGGGTTTTTCCGCCAGAGCGAATATTTCGGTGGTACCCTTCGGTAAAGCACATGGCATAGGCAAAGTCGAAAGCCTCTGGCAAGAAATCGTTCAAGCCAAATAATGGGCTAAACGCTCTTTTGCTGTTGACGGTAAAATCTTGAAAGCCGTTGCGTGAAAGTCTTCGGAACCTGGCCATTTCAAATAGGTTAGCTCCATAAATATAGCTAAAATTGAAAAGCCGTTTTGCCGAGCAGGGAAATTAAGCTACGAATAAGCCTTTTTTGCTGATGTAAAGGGCACCAAGACCACCAACGGCGGCTAAAATTACCCAAGTATAATCGTCTAAGGGAAGGTTCATCGGAGCGCAGTTGTTATCGGCAGGGTTGAAATAGTAAACGGTACCCCAGTTTACGCCATTTACTTGGCATTTGTCATTGCCATCAGTACGCGGATAAATCCTGTTGTCCCTAATGCCACAGTTGGCATCTCCGTCCCACCACCTGATGGTGATAGGCTCGCTTGCATAATAGGTAGGATAACCAGAGGCATTTACACCGCCGGTGGCGTTAGGGTAAATGGTGTTACCCACGTTGCAACCATAATTAGCCATTGCGCTAAAAGAAAGAATGAGAAGGAAAGCAGCTAGAATATATTTTAAAAATTTCATGACTTGAATGTTATGTGTTACAACACCCATTAGGCAACTAGCAGGCCAGTGCAAAAAAGACCTAGCACGGCTTTGTCATAGAAATTTCAGGGAGGGCCTCTATTTGTGTTTAAACATATATATCGATGTGTAAATAGGCTTCAAATATTCTTTTTACGCTGTTTTTGGAGAAAAGCACTGATGAAGCTGATTGTGGAAAAATGGGGAAATTTTTACGCTATTTGGATTCCCCGATTTGGGGAAATCGCTTATAGATGTAAATGATGTTCTATTTGTTTACATGTTAGGAATTAATTTGTGAACAAATTAACAAGTTTGTTATCTTCACAATTTTTAATTAGTTATCTTTTCTTTCCGTGAATTATATTGATCTTTTTGCAGGAGCAGGTGGGCTATCCGAAGGCTTTAAAAGAGCTGGGCATACGCCGATTGCCCATGTTGAAATAGATACGGCGGCTTGTTATACCTTAAAAACAAGATCTGCTTATTTTTATTTAAAAGAGAATGCTTCTATAAATCAGTATATAGACTATCTTAAGGGTAATATAAGTAGAGCAGATCTATATAGTTTAATTCCTGAAGAAGTTCTAGGAACAATTGTCAATTTAGGTATTGGAGAGGCAAATAATGAAAAAATCTTTAATACAATTGATCAGCATCTAGGAGATAAAGAAGTCGATCTTATTATTGGAGGCCCTCCCTGTCAAGCATATTCACTAGTAGGAAGAGCCAGATCAGAAAATAACATGAAGAGAGATCCTAGAAATTTTCTTTATGTTCAGTATGCCAACTATCTTCAAAAGTATCAACCGAAAATGTTTGTTTTTGAAAATGTATTGGGACTGAAATCAGCTGGAAATGGAGTTTATCTTCAAAAT
>JBCNPG010000515.1:0-2952 GCA_039593445.1 Pedobacter sp. | reverse complement strand
GTTGACGACCTCTCTAATTCGAACCCGAAGATTTTAGACCAGATTGAAAAAATATCGGGCAAAAAACCGGAGTTTGTCAAGTTAGACCTTACAGATGAGCAGGGTGTGAATGCTTTTGCGCAGGCACACCAAGGCATTAGTGGCGTTATCCATTTTGCGGCTTTCAAGGCAGTTGGCGAATCGGTGCAGCAACCCCTCAAATACTACAGAAACAATTTTTATTCGCTCATTAATATCCTAACGGCTTATAACAACAATATCAAATTGGTGTTTTCATCATCGTGTACCGTTTATGGTCAGCCCGATGTGTTGCCGGTAACCGAAAGCGCACCGGTAAAGAAAGCCGAATCGCCTTATGGCAATACCAAACAAATTGCCGAAGAAATTTTGGCCGAAACCTGTGCCGTTACGCCATCGTTAAAAGTAATCGCCCTGCGCTATTTTAACCCGGTAGGTGCGCATGCTTCGGCACTGATTGGCGAATTGCCTATTGGTGTGCCACAAAACCTGGTGCCTTTTATTACGCAATCGGCCATTGGCAAACGCGGTCCGATTACCGTTTTTGGCAACGATTACCATACGCCAGATGGCTCGGCCATCAGGGATTATATCCACGTGGTAGATCTGGCCAAGGCCCACGTAGCGGCCATTAAAAGGCTGGAAGAGGGCGATGGTGCCAATTACGAGGTTTTTAACGTAGGCACGGGCAAAGGCTCGTCGGTATTGGAAATCATCAATGCCTTCGAAAAATCGACCGGCGTAAAGCTGAATTATGTAATTGGTACGCGCAGGGAAGGCGATATCGAAAAAACTTTTGGCGATGTGAGCTTGTCTAATAAAGTGTTGGGCTGGAAAGCCGAACTTGGGTTGGAAGAAATGATGAGTTCGGCCTGGGCTTGGGAGGAATACCTGAAAGCAAATCCCTTTTAAATGAAGCTAAGCGAGCATAAGGAACTTAAACAGGAAATTTTGGCCTTGCCGCCAAAAGAAAAAGATAAGCTTTTGCTTCGCTTGGTGGGGAAAGACAAGGTGCTTACCGAACGACTCCACTTTGTGCTCTTAGAAGATGAAGCGGATTTGGCGCAAAGGGTGGCCGCGATAAAAGAAAATATAATGGCGGTTAGGCAAGGCCTCAAAATGTTAAAAAACCTAAATGCGAAAGAGGTCTTGGCCCAAATGCGTAAATTGGCCAAGCAGGTGAATCATCATTATAAAGTAACCAAGGCGAGTTACGAAGAAGTAGAGCTTCGCCTGTTTTTGCTTAACCATACAGAATTAGGTTTTAAAACCGGGTTTTTCTCGTCGTATAAGAATCACGAGCAGGTATTGGCCAATTACTTTGTAAAGTATGTGCTGATGACGATCAGGAAGTTTAAAGCCCTGCACGAAGACCTCCAATATGATCTGAAGGACGAGATGAACGAAATATTGGCTAAAATATATCAAGGAAATATGGCAACCGTTGCCAAACAACTGGATTTGCCTGAACAAGTATAAGTTATGAAGAAGATTTTAATTACAGGTGGTGCGGGCTTTATTGGGTCGCATGTGGTACGCAGGTTTGTTAACAACTATCCGCAGTACGAAATTGTAAACCTCGATGCACTGACTTATGCTGGCAACCTGGCTAACTTGACCGATCTGGAAGACAAAAGCAACTACCGCTTTGTAAAGATGGATATCACCAATGCGGTCGATATCAACCAATTGTTTATGGCCGAAGATTTTGATGCGGTAATCCATTTGGCCGCCGAATCGCATGTAGACCGTTCGATCAGCAATCCCCTGGCTTTTGTAATGACCAATGTAATCGGCACGGTTAACCTGCTCAATGCGGCAAGGGAATACTGGAAAGATAATTATGCAACGAAGCGGTTTTACCATGTAAGCACCGATGAAGTTTACGGCGCATTGGGCGAAACTGGAATGTTTACCGAAAGTACGGCTTACGATCCGCATAGCCCATACTCGGCTTCCAAGGCAAGTTCCGACCATTTTGTAAGGGCCTATCATGATACTTATGGTCTCGATGTGGTCATTTCCAATTGCTCTAACAACTACGGGTCGCATCATTTTCCGGAAAAATTAATTCCGTTGGCCATCAATAACATCAAGAACAATAGACCTGTTCCTGTTTATGGGAAAGGCGAAAACGTGCGCGATTGGCTTTGGGTAGAAGACCATGCCCGTGCCATTGATGTGATTTTCCATCAAGCCAAAAGCGGGGAGACCTACAATATCGGTGGGCATAACGAATGGAAAAACATAGACCTGATCCATTTGCTGTGCCGAATAATGGACCACAAACTGGGACGTGAGGAGGGCGAATCGGCCAAGCTCATTACTTTTGTAACCGATAGGGCGGGACACGACCTGCGCTATGCCATCGACTCGACCAAGTTGCAGAACGAGCTGGGTTGGGTGCCAAGCCTGCAGTTTGAAGAAGGATTGGAAAAAACCGTAGATTGGTATTTGGATAACGAAGAATGGCTCAACAATGTAACTTCTGGCCACTATCAGGCCTATTATGATAACCAATACAAAGGGAGGTAGATTTGTTCGGCTGGTTGAAAAAGAAAAAAGAGCCTGAGTTCAACTTTTCCGTCATCGGAACAGATATGCACTCGCATATTATTCCGGGAATTGATGATGGCGCAAAGAACATCAACGATTCTTTGGCATTGGCTAAGCGTTTCAAGGCCTTGGGTTTTAAAAAACTGGTAGCCACGCCCCACGTAATGGCCGATTACTACCGGAATACTCCCGAAACCATCCAAAAGGGACTTGATATCTTGAGAGAAGGCCTGCAAAAAAACGAGATAGACCTGGAAGTTGATGCGGCCGCCGAATATTATTTAGACGAAACGTTCGAAAATAAGATTGCCAAAAAAAATGTGCTGACCTTTGGGCAAAATTTCCTGCTTTTTGAATTGTCGTTCGTTAATCCGCCAC
>JBCNPG010000514.1:0-2965 GCA_039593445.1 Pedobacter sp. | reverse complement strand
TACTGTACCCAAAGCACCCGTATCAATATTGAGGAACCAGGGTCTTTGCACCTGGATAACCGTATCAAATTTTGGCGCCACAAACTCGTCGACCTTAATGTCGACGTTAAAGCTCTTGTTATTTTTATTCTTTGCCTGGATAAAATAGACAGCCGAATCGGCAAGTTTTACCTCATTGAAAGCAAAGGCCCCTTTTGCATTGGTGGTGGTTTGCAATAGCAATGAAGGATTTTTGGACAACAATACCACATTGGCATTGCCAATGGCTTTGCCCAGACCCGAGCTTACGCTTCCACTAACCGTATAGGCTGATTCGTGTTTAAAACTAGGCTCAACGGTCCTATATTTTGTGTTCCAATTGTAACTTGTCCAGCCTTGGGTTAAGAGCAACTGATCTAAATCGGTCCAAATCTGGGCGGTCATCTGCTTCGGAAAATAATAACCGGGCTCTTCTACCAAACCTTTTAGCTCCGAACTAAGCAGGATATGGGAAAGCAGCCTATTGTTTTTGGCCGAATCTATTTTAACCTGCCCATCGTCTGTTACGGCAAGAGAAAAACTTCCCTGAACAGGATTACCCTTTTGGTCATTGATGTAAACGTCTAAGCCAACGCTGTCTCTATTGAAATAAGTAGCCTTGTTCGGCTGAAGCTTTATTTGCAGCAGATCGGTATTGAGGTTAAATACCAAGCGTTCGCAAACAGCTTGTTTTTGTTCGTCCAATAAAATAAGTTTGACTACACCCGAAGGAAAAAGATTTTTGCCAATTTTTATCTTCAAAACAGAATCGGCAATGTTTACTACGCCTCCATAGCAGCCAACGCCACGGGCCTGGCCAATGAAAAAATACTTGCCTCCTCTTTTATCCTTTGTGGCGCGCACCTGAACAAGGAGCGAATCGCTCAATTGGTTATTCACGATATTCAAAACTATACCTGATTTTTTGGCCAGGGGCAAAGGATAATATGGTGCCGGGCCATCTTGTTGCTTAATCGTTGCGGTATAGGTTTCGCCAGCTTTAGGAGTGAAGGTAAAAGAGCCCATTCCCAAATGTGTGCTTTTAAATTCGGCAACTGTCTGCTTCAGGTTGTTGTAAACGGTTCCCGAAACTTCGATGCCATAGCCATTCTCGTCAATTGCCTTAAAGCCTATTCTACTTTTTAAGCCCTCCACCAAATTCCCCGACTCGGGCAAAAACTGCAAGTCGATGTTTTTTGCCTGCTTTAAGACAACTGGAAGCCTGATTTCCTGAGCACTATTCCCGTTTGTTTTGAGCTGTATTTTAAGGTTTTTGGCTTGGTCAGTCTCCAGCAAGGGAAACTTAAAGTCGAGCCTTCCGATGGCATCTGTTTGCAGGATTGTTTTTTTCCTCAGTTTTTCGCCATTGAACAAGCTTACTTCTATTTCTTTTTGGCCGATCCTGTTCCCTTTTGCTTCGCTGAGGAGCAGGTTGGCATTTAACATTTTTACCTTGCCTTCTTGCTGCACCTCCATTTTCGAATTGACCAGCCATCCGTTCTCAGCGGGGTCGGCGATGGCAAAGGACCTTTCGAAAAGATTTTGCGAATCAAAATTCTTCATCCAATTGGTATAAGCCCTTAGCCTATAGTTTCCGGCTTTATATATAGATTCTGTTAAATTAATATTGCCCATGCCCATGCCATAGTATAAGGTAACCAATTGGCGCTTCATTAAGGCTCCTGCCTCGTTTACAATATCGATGTAGAAAATTTCCTTTGCGAGGGAATTGTTAAGGTAATTCGCGTTCCACACATACGATTTGAACCAAAGCGTGTCGCCCAGCATATAATTTGGCTTATCTGTTTGAAGATATGCCTTTTGGGCAGGCAGGACCGGGGGGTTGAGCAGGGCAGATACTTCTGCTGTTTTTGGGGTTTGCGAAATAGCCCAATACGGCAGCAGCAACAATACCAAAAACAATAATTGGTGAAATGTCGACTTAAAAGATCGTGAAATATTATTTAGCTTTTTATTCATTTTTCATTACGCTATTCATTTCCGGCCAAGACTTTCCATAATTTAAAGATACAGCATCAAGCCTTATGGAGATTGGCATTTTAATAAAGGAAATTGACATAGGTTGATAAGCTACAGGAATATTTAATCTAGCTGCCGTTGGTTTAATGCTATTCTTTATCCGAATTTCAACACCTATTATCCCAGAAACATTTTGTGTATATTTATGTTATAGATATACACCTTATTCTTAATTGACATGGAAAGATCAGAAATCATAGCGCTGCTCGAAGTCATCAATCAACAGGTAAGTTCATCCATACTAGGTGGCATGGAAGAAGAATATGAAGAACTTGAAAGTATGGGCCTGATCACAATCAATCGTAACGCTGTACAGTGGTCTGCAGCCATGACCCCAGAGGGAAATGCCTATTTAGGGCATAATTAAGCGCTCGGCTATTGTTGCTGTTATAAACTGCCAGTCAATCGGAAGTACCAATTGATTTTGGGAGAGTTATGGACATAGCGCTCGATATCCGGTTATATCCAACCGTATTCCCAACAATTTTATGCTTTGCGAAAAGACCTGAGCAGCAGTGTAGGAATTAATTACGCCCGTATAAAAACCATCCTTTTCTACACTTAAGACTTCGACAAAGTAATCCCTTATTTCTCCATCTCCTGCAACGGAAGACAGTATTTGTTCTATTTCTGTTTCTGTTAGCATTACCTTCTTGCAACCGACCTGACGAAATTAACTTCGCTATCGTCTTTCGCGCCAATTTTTTGTTTAGCAAACCTTCTTACAACTCAGCCAGCTTTCTAAACAAACTTTTCTTTTTCAAAACAAAAAGTATAAAACAATACTTTAGTACTGTATAAATTGGTATGTTTACATACATTTTATTTATCACATGAATTACCAACTCTTAAAAGACCTGTTGTTGTTAGTCGAATCATTTGATCAGCAAGCTGAGCCCGCATTTTA
>JBCNPG010000513.1:0-3000 GCA_039593445.1 Pedobacter sp. | reverse complement strand
AAGTAGCCGATATTTATGGCCTAGATATACGGGATGTAGCCGAAGCGACTACCGCTAATTCTCAAAAGATTTTTGGGGTTTAGGCAGGATTTGGTTGCCATCACTATGGTTTTTACGGAGCAATGTTTTTTACGAATTTCGTAAATAACTAATGTGATTACGTTTGCTTTTTTGGAAATTTTAAATAAATATGGTTTTTTGTTTAAAATTCGATAATTTTTGATGTAAAGAAAGGGTTTTGTCGCAAATCGTCAAAAAGGCTTTGGAAAATGAAATAACATTCCAAATTTGCAACTGTAAATAGCAGCTTAGCCGAATGACCAAAATCCTTATCATCTACACCGGCGGTACCATTGGTATGGTAAACGATGCCAAAACAGGTACGCTTATTCCTTTCGATTTCCAGCAGATCCAAGAAAATGTGCCCGAATTGGCCCGTTTAAATTATCAGCTGTCGGTACATTCTTTCGATCCGATTTTGGATTCGTCGAATATGAACCCCGAAATTTGGGCTTCCTTGGCTGAGTTTATCCGGGATGAATATGAGCATTTTGATGGCTTTGTGATTTTGCACGGTTCAGACACCATGTCTTTCACCGCGTCGGCACTAAGTTTCATGTTGCAGCATTTGGCCAAGCCGGTTGTTTTAACGGGTTCGCAGCTGCCTATTGGCGAAATCAGGACCGATGCCAAGGAAAACCTGATTACTGCCTTGGAGATTGCCGCTACCAAAAAAGATGGAAAACCCATGGTGCCAGAGGTTTGTATTTATTTTGATTACCAGTTGTTTAGGGGCAACCGTTCTATCAAGTATAATTCGGAGAAATTCGAAGCTTTTGCGTCGCCAAACTACCCGATTTTGGCAGAGGCTGGCGTAAACCTTAGCTTCTTTCCCAACTATATTTTACCGGAGCCCATTAAGCCTTTTCAGATCCATACGACTTTCAACGCCAATATCGGGGTGCTGAAAATGTATCCAGGCATTACCGAAAGAGCCGTAAAAGCCATTACCGAATCGGCGGTTGATGCCATAGTGCTCGAAGCCTTTGGCTCGGGCAATACTACAACCGCGCCATGGTTTATCGATTGCCTGCAACAAGCCATTGCCAATGATAAGATTATCGTTGACATTTCGCAGTGCAAAGGAGGCTCGGTTCAGCTGGGCTTGTACGAAACCAGTCGCAAGCTACAGCAAATGGGCATTGTAAGTGGCTACGACATGACTTTTGAAGCCACGGTGACCAAACTGATGTACCTCATGGGGCAGGGGCTGAGTACGGCTGAAGTCAAGCAGTTGCTTGAAACGTCCATCGCAGGAGAATTGACCATAGGCAATTAGCTTGTGGTTTCGTTGTTCAAGGTGTAGCTGAGCGCACCAGAAGGACAGTTTTTTACTTGCGCAATGATCTGTTCGGTGCTGGCAGCCAAAGGCGCTATCCAAGGCCTGATTTTAGGATTGAAAACCTGAGGCAGGCCCCTGAAACAAATGCCCGAATGTATGCATTTGGCCGGTTGCCAAATAATGGTTACCGCTCCGTTGGTATATTTTTTGGTAATATCTTTCATAGCAAAGAATGATATTAAATATAAGACTTTAAGCTAAGTAATCAAAAAGTTGGAAGCTATCGACAAAACCTATTGGGAAAACCGTTATGCCGGACACCAAACCGGCTGGGATTTGGGGCAATGTGCCCCGCCGCTGCAAGCCTATATCGATCAGCTCGACAACAAGGAACTGTCGGTTCTGATCCCCGGATGCGGCCGGGCCTACGAAGCGAGCTATTTGTTGGCCAAAGGCTTTACCAATATTACGCTCGTTGATATTGCAGAAAACCTGGTCGCCCAATTGCAGCAACAATTTGAGCATACACCCATCCAGGTACTGAAAGCAGATTTTTTTAGTTTGGAAGGCCGTTTTGATTTGATTTTAGAGCAGACTTTTTTCTGCGCCATTCGACCCGAACAGCGTAAAACTTATGTAAACAAAGTGGCCGAATTATTGAAACCTCAAGGAAAATTAGTTGGTTTGCTATTCGATAGGCAGTTCGAAGCCGATGGACCGCCCTTTGGAGGTTCGGTGGCCGAGTATGAAGAGTTGTTTCGGGAAAAATTCAGCTTACGTAAACTGGAAAAAGCGTATAATTCTATAAAGCCAAGGCAAAACGCCGAGGTTTTTATTAATTTTATAAAAAAATAGCGATGAAGATTGAGCAAATTTATACGGGATGTTTAGCCGAAGCGGCTTACTATATTGAAAGTAAAGGCGAGGCCGCCATCATCGACCCCCTGCGCGAGGTAGAACCCTACCTCAAAAAGGCTGCTCAGCAAGGTGCTACCATCAAATATATTTTTGAAACGCATTTTCATGCCGATTTTGTATCGGGCCACGTAGATTTGGCCGAGAAATCAGGTGCTCAGATCATTTATGGCCCAACTGCGCAAACCAGTTTCGAAGCACACATTGCAACAGATGGCGAGCAGTTTAAAATTGGCGATTTAACCATCACTGCATTGCATACGCCAGGGCATACGCCAGAATCGACCACTTATTTGCTTACCGATGCCAATGGCAAGGACTATTGCATTTTTACAGGCGATACTTTGTTTATCGGCGATGTTGGTCGACCAGACCTGGCCCAGAAAGGCACATTGACCATGGAAGATATGGCTGCTACGCTCTATGATTCATTGCACAGCAAGATCATGGTGCTGGCCGATGATGTGATCGTTTACCCGGCCCATGGCGCAGGTTCTGCCTGTGGCAAAAACATGAGCAAGGAAACTTTTGATACCCTTGGCCATCAAAAAGAAGTGAACTATGCGCTAAAAGCCGGTTCGAAAGCCCAATTTATCCAAGAAGTAACAGCAGGCATTTTGCCTCCGCCTCAATATTTTGCCAAAAACGCGGCCATGAACAAAGGTGGCTACGAAAGCATTGACGAAGTATTTGAAAAAGGCTTGATTGCCTTGGAACCGGCCGAGTTCGAAGAAATGGCCAAC
>JBCNPG010000512.1:0-3003 GCA_039593445.1 Pedobacter sp. | reverse complement strand
CAATGCCATGGCCTGGATAATCAAGGTAGAAGCCTGCGAACCGCTATTGCCTCCGCTGCTCATGATCAAGGGGATAAACAGTGACAATACCACGGCTTTGGACAGTTCGATCTCAAAATGCTGCATGGCTGTTGCCGTGAGCATTTCGCCCAAAAAGAGCACAATTAGCCAACTCGCGCGCTTTTTTACCAGTTTGAAGATCGGCATATCAAGATAAGGCTCGTCCAAAGCTTCGGTACCTCCTATTTTCTGCATATCTTCGGTATATTCTTCGTGGGCAATCCACAAAATGTCGTCAACCGTTACAATACCTAATAAGATATCCTGGTCGTCAACCACCGGCAAAGCCACGCGGTTGTTCATTCTGAACACATTGATGGCTTCTTCCTGCGGGTCATTTACGTTCAGCGAAATCAACCTGTTATCGGTCAGATCGCCGATGCGCATTTCGGGATCGGCCAATAAAATCTCCCTGATCCTGATATCGTCGAGCAGGACGCCATCTTTGTCGATTACGTACACCACATCAATGGTTTCCGAATTTTTGCCGTAGCGACGGATATGCGAAAGCACGCGGTTAACCGTCCAATCGGTTTTAACGGCAATAAAATCGGGAGTCATCAAACGGCCTACGCTGTCTTCTTCGTAACCCAACAGGTGCAAGGCTTCGATACGGTCGTTGTCGGGCAGCAGAATGAGCAGTTTTTTTACTGCATCGCCTTTCAGTTCACCCAAAAGCGCTGTCCTATCGTCGGGAGGCAATTGCCTGATGATTTCGGTGAGTTTGTTACTCTGCAGTTTTTTAATGATCCTTTCCTGGGTCGGAAAATCGAGGATGCGGAACACATTGACTGCCCTTTTGGTGGAAAGGGTTTCTATAAACTTAACGGCATATTGCGGAAGTTCGTCGATGAGCTGCTCTACATCGGATATATTCAGCTCGTTCAGGTACGTTTTTAACTGCCTATCGCTCTCATTTTCTATCAGTTGCAACACTTCTTCTACTAGCAGTTCTTCCATAATCCGTCAAAATTTAAGTTTACATAAGCAATCTATTCCGTCTTTTTTTTGCAAAAATGGCTTTTTCTTTTCAGAATGCAAACTATAATCGGTCCAAAATCTCCTTTTTAAGGTTAAATAATAGTTAAGGAATGGCCATATCCTTTATCGCATAAACCAAGTTGCTTTTAGGGCTTTCTGCTTAAATTATGGTAATTTTTAGCAGCGAATTTAAAAGCGATGAGCAAATTAAGCGACGGATTAGCTATATTTGTCCAATCTGTTTCCGTAGTTCAATGGATAGAATGTCAGATTCCGGTTCTGATGATGGGGGTTCGAATCCCTTCGGGAACACTAAAAAATAGAACCGCCTCTAATTCCATTAGAGGCGGTTTTTTATGCTCCATAGTTTTCAAATTCGAACATCCATCTGTCAGATTTCGGTTTAAATCGTCCTATTATCTTCCACATTAGCTATTTCTTGCTAAATTGCAAATGCAACATTATAGCAACAATTATGGCAAGCGAAAACGAAGATCCCACATTTTGGGAAAAGGCCTTTAACGAAAAACAGGAGATGTGGGGCTTCGAACCTGCACAATCGGCGGTACTAACCAAGGATCTTTTCCTTGAAAAATCGGTAAAAAACGTATTGATCCCAGGTATAGGATACGGACGTAATGCCCAGCTTTTTGTAGCTAACGGCATGACCGTAACCGGCATCGAAATCTCAAAAACGGCTATCGAAATGGCTAGGAAACACTACGGAACAACCCTAAAAATCTATCAGGGTTCGGTTACCGACATGCCTTTCGACAATCAGCACTATAAAGGCATCTTCTGTTATGCCCTCATCCACCTGTTGGCCGAGGGCGAGAGGAAAAAACTCATCGCCAACTGTTATGACCAGTTAGCCGAAAACGGCTATATGGTATTTACCGCAATCTCTAAAGAAGCCCACACTTATGCGCAGGGCAAATTTCTAAGCAAAGACCGCTACGAAATATTCGAGGGCGTGCAAATGTTCTTTTACGACGAAGAATCTGTCCGTGCCGAATTTGGTCCCTTTGGCTTATTCGACATCATTCCCATACACGAAAGCCAGCCCTTCCTCCTCATCAAGTGCAGGAAACAAGGAATGAAGGATAACTGATTCACAGCCACAGCTACCATTTTCACATTAGCAGTATTTTGCCATGTTTATAGCTTCCATCTTTGGAGCATGAAACATAGCTCAACAAACCGACAGTTCTTCAAAATAGGACTGCTCATTGCATTTTGCCATCTAGCCTGCTGTGCCATTGCCCAAACAAAGGACTTGTTGCACCAGCAACTGCAACAAATGGCCAAAGAAAAGAACCCTGAAAAAAACATTTCCGCCATGAATAAGCTCATCCAGGCTTATAAGCTCGACCCTGTTAAAAACATGGAGGATATCGATGTGATGAAAGGCACCATTGCCCTCTCCTTTCTTCGAGCCAAACGCTACCCGCAGTTCGAAAAATACATTACCCTGATCAGCAATAAGTTTAACCAAACTTCTTACCTGAATATGGCCACCGACCAGTTAATTGAGCAAAAAACAGCTCCGGTTTATGCCGAAAAGCTTGCCAAACGTACACTCGATCTCTATAATGCCTATAAAGACAACCCAAATGCCAAACCTGCACATTTTCCCTTGGAAGACTGGAAAAGGTTTATGCAAATGGCCAATGGCCCGTATTGCGACACTTATGCTGCTGCTTTGTTGGCCAATAAAAAATATCGGGAAGCGCTGACCTATCAAGAAAAAGCATTGGGTACTAAAAACATGGCCGATGTTTATTTGCCATCGGCCGAACGCTATGCCTTGCTTTTGGAATTGAACGACCAAAGCGACAAAGCCTTTGACCTGCTGTTGCAAATGGCCAAATTGGGCAAGGCAAGCAACAATATGAACGTCCAATTGAAAAAATTGTACATCCAAAAACACGGAAACAACAAGGTCGACTCGCTTTTTACAAG
>JBCNPG010000511.1:0-3003 GCA_039593445.1 Pedobacter sp. | reverse complement strand
AAAGACAAGGCCTACCTGGAGCAGGTGCTATTGGTTAAAGGGTGGCGAAGATATACCTGGCAAGAGCTGCAGCAATTCAACACCAACCCTACCGACCTTAAAACAGACAGCCTGGAAGTAATCGGAAAAATCACCAAATCGAAAAAAGAGCTGACAGCGCCTGTTACCATCGGCGTATTGAATCCGCAGCAAATGGTTTTGGCAACTACCAGCAACACCGGTTTGTTTAACTTCAATACCAGCGAGCTGATGACAGAAGCCGGCAAAAAAATGTACCTGTTTATCAATGTCCAAAACAAACTTCCATACCATATTGAAGTAGCTGATGCTTTTAGCGGTATGAATGCCAAATTGAGGCACCAGATTTCCTATCAAAACAACATTTTGCCTTCCAACCTGTTAAACAACAGCGAACTCGTGCTCAAAAGCAACGAAAAAGCCATCAGGCTTAAGGAAGTCACCATTACAACCAAAAAAGACAACAACCTCAATTTTGGCAAAGGCTTGCCCGGCAGCAATGCTTGTGGCGACTATGTATGCCGATATAACATCCTCAATTGTCCCAACCATATGGGAGACCCTAACAATACCCAGCCTATTCCCGGCCGCACGTACATCACGAACGGCCATTCGATGTTGTATACTGAGTGCAGGGTAAGTGCGGGGGCAAACGAGAACCAACTCTTTACACAGGTAAAAGGAATCCGCCTGCAAAAGGAATTTTACCTGAGCGACTATAAAGAACCGCAGGAGCCGGCATTCTTCTCAACCATTTATTGGAATTATGCAACAGTGCTGAAGGGCGGAAACACCCAAGACATCAGCTTTTATACCAGCGACATTATCGGAAAATTCAGGATTGTGGTACAGGGCTTAACCGACAACGATGTGATCTATGCCGAGCGCTTTTTCGAAGTGAAAGGCAAACAAAAAAGCGACCCCTAAAAGAAGTCGCCCATTGATGTAAAAATCAGAGAGAATTAATCCATTTTACCAATTCGTCTCTTGCTTTACCAGTTTTTTGTTGCAATCTGCCCAACAACTCATCATCTTTGCCTTCCTCGTGTTTCAAGTCATCGTCGGTGAGGTCTGCATAAGCCTGTTTCACCTTCCCTTTGATCTCGTTCCACTTTCCTTTCAGTTCTAGCCTGTCCATAGGTTTTTGATTTAGTTCAACACTCTATTTGTTGGTTAAATAACAGACTAGTGGTGGCATTTGTTTTTTGAAAGATCGAATCGATAGGCTGTAAGATGGCTGAATTGCTGATTTTTTGATCAGCTTTAGCTTTTAGCTACCCTAAAGCTGTTGCGATTTATCGATAATTTCCTGCACTACCGTTGGATCCAGCAAAGTACTGATATCGCCCAAATTAGAAGTATCGCCTTCGGCAACCTTGCGCAAAATACGGCGCATGATCTTGCCCGACCTGGTTTTAGGCAACCCTGATACGAACAAAATCTTATCGGGTTTGGCAATGGCTCCAATAATGCGGGTTACTGTTTGCAAAATGTCCTTTCTGGTCAAATCTTCATCCTTGCTCAGTCCAGGATAAATCACAAAAGCAAAAATGCCTTGTCCCTTCACATCGTGTGGATAGCCAACCACGGCACTTTCAATTACACCGGCGTGCATGTTGATGGCATTTTCAACTTCGGCCGTGCCAATTCGATGTCCAGAAACGTTGATCACATCGTCAACCCTGCCCGTAATCCGATAATAGCCATCCTCGTCGCGCAAGCAACCGTCGCCTGTAAAATAAAGGTTCTCGTAGGTAGAGAAATAAGTCAAACGGCAGCGTTCATGGTCGCCATAAGTGGTACGCAACATGCCAGGCCATGGAAACTTGATGCACAGGTTGCCGTTAACCCCGTTGCCTTCAATTTCCTTACCCTGCTCATCAACCAAAATAGGCTGTACACCAGGTAAAGGCAAGGTAGCGAAACTAGGTTTGGTTGGGGTTACAAAAGCGATGGGCGAAATCATGATTCCTCCGGTTTCGGTTTGCCACCAAGTATCCACAATCGGGCAGTTTTTCTTGCCTATCTCTTCGTCGAACCAGTGCCAAGCTTCTTCGTTGATAGGCTCTCCTACCGAGCCCAATACACGCAGGCTGCTCAGGTCCTTGCCCTGAACCGGCTCGGACCCAAATCCCATTAACGAGCGGATAGCCGTAGGTGCGGTATATAGAATGTTTACTTTATGTTTTTCTACGATATCCCAAAATCTTGAAGCATTCGGATAGGTTGGAATGCCCTCGAACATGAGCGTAGTTGCGCCCTGCGAAAGCGGGCCATATACGATATACGAATGTCCGGTAATCCAGCCAATGTCTGCAGTACAGAAATATACTTCTCCGGGCTGGTAGTTGAATACATTTGAGAAAGTATAACCTGCATAGACCATATAGCCGCCACAGGTGTGTACCACGCCTTTGGGCTTGCCGGTAGAACCAGAGGTATACAAGATAAACAGCATGTCTTCGGCATCCATTTCTTCGGCCGGACAATTCGAATCAACCAGTTTGATTTCATCTTCCCACCAGCAGTCCCTGCCTTTAAGCATCGATACCGGTGTACGGGTATGGGTAAGCACGATTACTTTCTCGATGGTAGGGCAACCGATCAGGGCATCGTCTATCACTTCCTTAAGCTGGATCTGCTTGTTGCCACGGAAAGCGCCATCGGCGGTGACCACCACTTTACAGGCCGCATCGTTGATACGGTCGGCGATAGATTTGGCCGAAAAACCACCAAACACCACCGAGTGCACGGCACCGATGCGGGCACAGGCCAATACGGCTACAGCCAGTTCTGGCACCATAGGCATATAAATGCAAACGCGGTCGCCCTTTTGTACGCCATTCTTTTTGAGGACGTTGGCAAACCTGCAAACCTGCTCGTGCAATACCCGATACGTTAGGGTAATGCTTTCCTTTTCTGGGTCGTTGGGTTCCCAAACAATGGCAGGGGTATCGCCTTTATCGGCAAGATGCCTGTCTAGGC
>JBCNPG010000510.1:0-3010 GCA_039593445.1 Pedobacter sp. | reverse complement strand
GCCCAACAAACCTAAAATAACCGGTATGTTCTGTTCAAATGGCGTGTTTTTGAAATGCTGATCGGTGGCATGTGCGCCGGCCAATAGCTGTTTGAATTTATCATAGCCAATGCCTAGACAAATAGACAGGCCAATGGCGCTCCATAAAGAGTAGCGGCCACCAACCCAATCCCAGAATTCGAACATGTTTTCGGTATCGATACCAAAGGCTGCCACATCCTTGGCATTGGTTGATAACGCCGCAAAATGCTTGGCAATGTCTTCTTTTTTGGCACCGCTGTTCAAAAACCAATCTCTTGCGCTGTTGGCGTTTGTCATGGTTTCTTGCGTGGTAAAGGTTTTGGAAGCCACTAAAAACAAAGTGGTTTCAGGGTTTACTGCTTTTAAGGTCTCGGCAAGGTGCGTACCATCCACATTCGAAACAAAATGGAGGTTTAAGCGGGTTTTGTAGGCCTTTAAGGCTTCGGTAACCATTACAGGACCCAAGTCAGAACCTCCGATGCCAATATTTACAATATCGGTAATGGCTTTACCGGTATAGCCTTTCCATTCGCCAGAGATGATCGAATTGCTGAATTTCTCCATTTTGGCCAAAACTGCATTCACTTCGGGCATCACATCTTGGCCATCTACAAAAATAGGCTCGTTGCTTTGGTTGCGCAAGGCAATGTGCAATACCGGGCGGTTTTCTGTTTGGTTGATCTTTTCTCCACTGAACATGGCCTTAATGGCTTCATCCAACTTGCACTCGCGGGCCAACTGCACCAACAGGGCCATCGTGGTATCGTTGATCCTGTTCTTGGAGAAATCGAACAAAATGTCTTCAAACAAGATCGAGAATTTGGCAAAGCGCTCGGCATCTTCGGTAAAAAGATCTTTGATGCTCTGTTGGTTAATCGCTATAAAATGGTCAGCCAAATATTTATAGGCCTCGGTTTTGGTAAAGTTTACGGTTGGAAGCATAGTCTATGTGTTTTTTGTAAAAGTAAGAAAGCAAACAATTTAAATTGTCTTTTAATGTTCAAAAACCATGAAATTTTTCTATATTCAATAACCAATCAGCCCGCCTATTGTTCAATGTTGTATCGTATCTATCCACTTAAAAAACTCAACCATGTTAGAAAACTTGAATGAACTGGTGCGCGAAAACGCACAGGATGCTGTTGTTAACAATAGCGAAATACCCAACGAACATAACGAAGCCGTAATCGAAGCCGCATCAGGCTCAATTTTCGAAAGCCTGAAAGCGCAGGTTTCGTCGGGAAACTTTAGCAGCCTGGCCGATATTTTTAACGGAGGCAATGCCGAGGGCTCTGCAGTTGCGGCCCAGGCTTCGGGCAGCTTTGTTGACAAGCTGAGTGGTTTGGGCATCAATGCCGAGACGGCAAAGAACGTGGCTTCTAGCATCATTCCTTCCATTATCGGCAAGCTTACCCAAAAAACCAACGATCCAAACGACAACTCCTTTAACCTGCAGGATATTTTAGGCAAGTTGGCCGGTGGCAGCGATGGAAAATTCGACCTCAATGATGTGATGGGCATGTTTAATGGGGGCAATCAAGGCCAAGGCGGACAAGCCGAAGGCGGTGGTATTGTAGACAAACTCAAAGGATTATTTAACTAATAAACCAATATTCGAATACGCGACATGAAGAAAACACTGCTCTCGGGGCTTTTGATGGCTCCTTTTTGGCTGTTTGCCCAAAATACGGCCCGCCAAGCGGCTATCTCCAAACAGGCCGATGCCTTGGCCGAAAAAGTAATCCAATGGCGCCGCGATTTTCATGAACATCCAGAGCTGGGCAACAACGAGGTGCGTACGGCAGGCATTATTGCCAAGCACCTGCAGTCGCTGGGCATAGCAGTAAAAACAGGCGTAGCCAAAACCGGGGTAGTGGGGATTTTGGTGGGCGGCAAACCTGGCCCTGTAGTGGCTTTGCGTGCAGATATGGATGCCTTGCCTGTGACCGAGAGAAATTCCTTGCCTTTTGCTTCGAAGGTAAAAACAACTTATAACGATCAGGAAGTAGGCGTGATGCATGCCTGTGGGCACGATTCGCACATGGCGATCTTAATGGGGGTGGCCGAAATCCTGGCCGGCATGAAAAAAGACATTCCCGGTACCGTTAAATTCATTTTCCAGCCCGCAGAAGAAGGTGTGCCCGCTGGCGAGGAAGGCGGTGCGCAGCTGATGGTTAAAGAAGGCGTGTTGCAAAATCCAAAAGTAGATGTTGTTTTTGGTTTGCACATCAACTCGCAAACGCCGGTTGGCCAATTGACCTATCGTCCGGGAGGCACCATGGCGGCCGTTAACGACATGAAAATCACCATTACCGGCAGGCAGGCCCACGGTGCTTATCCCTGGAGCAGCATCGATCCGGTTGTGGTGGCTGCACAAATCGTCAACAACCTGCAAACCATTGTAAGCAGAAACCTGAACATTACCGAAAACCCTGGTGTAGTGACCATTGGGTCTATCCACGGCGGCGTTCGGTCTAACATTATTCCCGAAAAAGTAGAAATGCTGGGTACGGTCAGGAATTTTACGGCCGCTGATGAGGCGATGTTCATCGACCGCATCAAAACCATTGCCGTTAAAACCGGCGAGGCTGCGGGCGCCAAGGTTGAAGTGCAAATTCCCTACAGCAACCATTATCCGGTTACCTTTAACGATTTGGCCCTGACCGAAAAGATGTTGCCAAGCCTGCAGGCAACGGCTGGAGCCGACAATGTGAAGCTGAAAGCGCCGGTTACCGGCGCCGAAGATTTTTCTTTTTATCAGGAAAAAGTGCCAGGACTGTTTTTCTTTTTGGGCGGCATGCCCAAAAACGGCGATCCTTTGAAGGCACCATCGCACCATACGCCCGATTTCTTCATCGACGAAAGTGGTTTTGCATTGGGCGTAAAGGCTTTGTGCAATCTCACGTTAGATTATATGACGGCGAAAAAGTAATCTCATGCTATTCTAACAATCATTTCTATATTTGTTGCATGACTAAAGACCAGTTAC
>JBCNPG010000051.1:0-10640 GCA_039593445.1 Pedobacter sp. | reverse complement strand
ATTACACAACAGGTAAACATTAAACCAGCCCAGACAAGGGATAATAATTGTTGTCCAGCTGATCCAGCCCATGTTGATGATGTTCGTAATGTCAAAATTGATCTTCGAGTTATAGATCAGGCCGAAAAATACATCATCAACCAAAAAACCGATATAGGCCAACACCAGTAAGGCCAGCACATGAAACACATAGCCAAAAAACCTGCTTTTAATTATGCCTTGCGGAAAATGGTATTTGTGGCGATGCACATACACAAAAAGCGAGACCCAGGTTATGGCCAGCACATTCAGCAACAAGTCGCCCAAGGAGGGCAAAAAATCGCTTTCGGCATAAATTGAAGGACTAAAGATTTCGAGGTTAAACTGGTGGTTAAACCAGAAAAACTGCAGGTCGGTAAGCCTTACGGCCGTAAAAAAAATGGCGAGCACCAAGGTAGCCGATAAAACCAAGCCCTTTTTGGCCAGCCAAGAACAGTAAGAATTGACAAAGATACAGATGCTGAGCAAGCCGGTTATCCAAAGCCAAAGCTGGATGGTACTGTAAATATTCTTCGAGTACTCTTCGCTCAGCTTTACCGGAAAAAGGTATTCCTTGTGGATATTGAAGATCTCGGTAATGTCTTTGTCCGTAAAAGTAGCCAGATCCAGGCTGTTGTTGGCAAACAGCTCTGGAGCGATTTGGTTTTTCAGGTATTGGTTCTCAATACTGAACTGCGTTTTTACGGTAATGAGGAAAATAAAAACATGATCGTCGACCGTTTTTTTGATCAGCTCGTACCAACCGTTAGCTAGCTGACCAAATGAAGAGCCTTCCTTTAAACGCTCTGGATTGGCCGGAAATGCCTTTGCAGAGCTCCAAAAATCGAGAATGCCATTTTGGTAAACCAGTACATTAATACCTTGTTCGCGGTAATCGTTAATGAACTTAACAGCCAGTTTGTCGTCCTTGTAGAGGGATTTAAGTTCGCCCAGCTTCTCCGGATCGGAAAGATACTGCTGCACCATGCGCTCTTTGGCCGCAAGGTTACGCTGCAGATCGCCGGCTTCGTGCAAAAGGAGGTCGGTTTGGGTAATCGAATTATTAAGCGACAATGCCGTTACAATACAGCAAAGGCCTAAAATCAATAATAAAAACCTAATTTTACCTCCAATACTCACGTCAAATTTTAATTTAGTTAGGGTATTTATAAAAGCGCATTGCCTTGGCCATGCCAAAGCAATGCGTTAGGCACAGCATATTTTAGGCCAAAGATGCGCTGCTGGTCTGTGTTTCTCTATTTACTTTTTTAACCAGTCCCTGCAAAACGTTGCCCGGACCAACTTCTATAAATTCGGTGGCGCCATCGGCAATCATGTTGGCAACGGTTTGGGTCCACCTTACCGCGCCTGTTAACTGGGCAATCAGGTTGGTTTTAATCACTTCGGGATCGGTGGTTGGCTGCGCATTTACGTTTTGGTAAATTGGACATACCGGCGCCGAAATCTGTGTTTTTTCGATCGCAGCCTGCAATTCCAGTTTGGCTGGCTCCATCAATGGCGAGTGGAACGCGCCACCTACATTGAGTTTGAGGGCTCTTTTGGCACCTGCTTCGGTTAGTTTTTGACAGGCAAGGTCAATACCTTCAATGCTGCCTGAAATCACCAACTGCCCCGGACAGTTGTAATTGGCAGGAACGACCACCTCGTCAATCTCGGCACAGATCTGCTCAACCACTTCATCGGCAAGGCCTAAAATGGCAGCCATGGTTGATGGTTGGAGTTCGCAGGCTTTTTGCATCGCGTTGGCACGCGCCACTACCAATTTAAGGCCATCTTCAAAGGAGAGTGCATTTGCTGCTACTAGGGCTGAAAACTCGCCCAACGAGTGTCCAGCAACCATATCGGGTTTAAAGCTGTCGCCCAACACCTTAGCCAGGATTACCGAGTGCAGGAAAATGGCAGGTTGGGTTACATTGGTTTGTTTAAGCTCTTCGTCGGTACCGCCAAACATGATATCGCTGATGCGAAAGCCCATAATTTCGTTGGCTTTTTCAAATAGTTCTTTGGCCATCGGGTTTTCGTAAAGGTCTTTGCCCATACCCGAAAACTGGGCGCCTTGCCCTGGAAAAACGTATGCTTTCATACTTACAGATTTGAAACGGCATTGAGTTGCAATAACCGCTTCCTTTTTTGCTTAAGGTTTATTTATAAATATTCTTTCCATTTCGATTGTTGACATCCGAAACGGCCAGTTTAAATGTTCGTTTTACTAGTGCAGGTTTGCTGTAATTAACCTCAAAAACTCTGCTCTTGTTTTATCGTTACTGATAAATTCGCCGGTAAAAGCTGATGTAGTAGTTACCGAGTTCTGTTTTTGTACACCACGCATGGCCATACACAGGTGCTTGCACTCGATGACCACGGCAACGCCTGAGGGCTGCAGGGTTTCCTGAATACAGTCCCTGATTTCGTTGGTGAGGCGCTCCTGGACCTGTAGCCTTCGCGCAAAGGCATCAACCACCCGCGGAATTTTACTCAGGCCAACGATGTGTCCATTCGGAATATAGGCAATGTGTGCCTTGCCAAAGAAAGGCAACATGTGATGCTCGCACATCGAGAAAACCTCGATATCCTTCACTACTACCATTTGGCTGTAGTCTTCCTTAAACATGGCCGAGCGGAGGATTTCTGCAGGCTGAATATCATAGCCGTGAGTTAAATACTGCAGGGCCTTGGCCACGCGTTCTGGCGTTTTAACCAAGCCTTCGCGAGCAGGGTCCTCGCCCAATTGGGCTAGGATATCTTTATAATGGGTAGCTACCGAATTGATTTTCCTATCGTCGTAACGGTCAATTTTCTGGTAGCCTAATACTTCTTCGTCGTGGTCGTATTTGTCGTGTTCCATATGGTTAGGTTAACCGAAGTATTCAACAAAGTTGTTTTCGGTCTCGTAAATCTTAATACTGTGCAATTGGGCGCCGCTTTCGTTAATAGGCGCTAAGAGTTCTTGCCAAATGGCAATGGCTAGATTTTCTGTAGAGGCCAGTTTGTCTTTCATAAAATCTACATCCAAATTAAGGTTTTTATGATCGATTTTATCCACTACATAGGTATTGATTACCTCTTTTAGCCACTTGAGGTCTACCAAAAATCCTGTCTCCGGATTGACCTCGCCTTTTACGGTTACATAAAGCTGGTAGTTGTGCCCATGCCAATTGGGGTTGGCACACTTGCCGTACACTTCGGTATTTTTGTCGAGGCTCCAATCGGTTCTCGACAGCTTATGGGCGGCATTAAAACTTGCTTTTCGGGTTATATAAATCATGGTTTAAAAATAAAAGGCAAATATACGGATAAATGGCCAAGCCTTTGCCCTAATTTGCCTGCAGTGCAATATCCGGATAAATAAGCAAACAAAAAACGTTAAATTTACCTGATGAAATTATTGGTAGTTGCGGCCACCAGCGCCGAAATAAGTGGCCTTTATCAGCATTTTGGACTAGCCGAAGCCAACCTGGTGCAAACTCCCGAATTTGACATCTTGATTACAGGAGTAGGCATGACGGCTACTGCTTTTGCCCTGGGCAGGCAGCTCAATCAAAGCTACAGTTTGGTGCTCAATGTGGGCATTGCGGGCAGTTTTGACCCGACATTCGAATTGGGCAGCCTCGTTAATGTTACGACCGATATTTTTGCCGAACTAGGCGCCGAAGACCACGAATCGTTTTTAAGCATAGACCAATTGGGCTTTGGCACCAATACCTTTTTCAATAATTACGTGGAAAAATCGGTTGCTACAGACCAATTGCCCAAGGTAAAAGGCATTACCGTTAATCAAGTGCATGGCCAAGCGGCAAGCATTGAGCTTGCAATGACCCGATTTGAAGCCCAACCAGAGAGCATGGAGGGTGCCGCTGTTTTTTACGCCTGTAGCCAAATGAACCTGCCCTGCCTGCAGGTAAGGAGCATTTCAAACTATGTGGAGCCCAGAAACAAGGAAAGCTGGCAAATTGGGCTGGCCATTAAAAACCTGAACAGCTGGCTTGTCAATTTCGTGGCAGCTCGCGCGAAATGAATTGGGCATGACGATTGGGATTGCATTTAACTTTATTTTTACGCCATGAAACTTACCCTTGGCTTTTCGCCCTGCCCTAACGATACGTTTATCTTCGATGCGCTGATCCATGGCAAAATCGATACTGAAGGCCTCGAATTTGAGGTAACTTTTGACGATGTAGAAACATTGAACCAAAAAGCCATGCGGGGCGAACTAGACATCACCAAACTGAGTTTCCATGCATTGGCCTATGTAGCCGACAAATATGCGCTATTGGATGCCGGGAGTGCCCTTGGCTTTGGCGTTGGGCCCTTGCTCATCTGCAAAAAAGAAAACCAAGAACGGATTCTCTTGAGTCTCAAATCTCAAAGCTCAGCGCTCAAAGTTGGCATTCCCGGCAAGTATACTACGGCCAATTTTCTGCTGGGCGTGGCGTATCCGCAGTTAACCAATAAACGGGAGATGGTATTTTCGGCCATTGAAGATGCCTTGCTGAAGGAAGAAATAGATTTGGGCCTGATCATTCACGAGAATCGCTTCACGTATCAGGAAAAAGGTTTGCATAAAGTGGTTGACCTTGGCAGCTATTGGGAAAAGTTAACCGGCTGTGCCATTCCGCTTGGAGGCATTGTGGTAAACCGTAGGCTACCTCTTGCTATTCAACAAAAAATAAACCGCTTGGTACGCCAATCCGTAGAATTTGCTTTTGCCCATCCCAAGTCGGGCATCGCTTTTATCCGCAGCCATGCGCAGGAAATGGAAGAAGCCGTGATGTACAAGCATATCGAATTATATGTAAACGACTATTCGGTTGATTTGGGCAAAGCAGGACGCAAAGCGATAGACACCCTGTTTGGCATGGCCACCGAACGCGAAGTTATTCCGTCAATAGACCTGCCTCTTTACGTAAACCCCTAAAAATACAGGCCAGTTATACTTCTATTGGTTGCAAGGACCCTCTGGTATCTGCTTGCTGATCTTAAGCAGTTTGGTCACCACCATGGTCGAATCGTAATCGCCGGTAACCGTTGTGGTATCAGATTTGATGAAATGGCATTCTGCTTCGATGTAAACCGGCGTATAAGGCTTTTCAAAGCCCAGGTTGCTGTAGGCCAGTTCGAGCGTTTTGGCGCTATCGACAACCCAATATTCACGTCCTTCCTCACAATCGGTAAAAGACCTGATTTCTGGTCCAAAGCTATAAAGCCCTTTCGCAACAACGGCTGTTTTTTTGTCAGAATCACCAGCTTTATTGCGGTTACAGGCCGACAATACAGCTAAGGAAGCAAATAGGGCGAGCAGGAGACTTTTATATGTATTCATGTTTTTAAAGGTCTTGATTTAAATGGTCTATTTTCTTTACGCTTAAATTTGATGCCAAAGCTGATGCGATAAAAGAAAAAAAACTAACCGTTACGAAAACCAGCACAAAATCTTTCCACTTGAAAGCAATGGGATAAGCATTGCTGATCAATAAATTTGATTCGCCCATCTTTACCCATCCGTAATGTTGCTGCAATAAGCAGAATAAGAATCCGATTAACAGGCCAAAGATACAACCTGTTAAGGTGATCATCATGCCTTCTGCCAAAAAAATTCGCTTGATCAGTTTTTTTCCGGCCCCAAGGCTGTTCAGCACCGCAATATCCTTGAGTTTGTCGATCACCAACATGGTTAACGAGCCAATGATATTAAAAATTGCAATGATTAGAATAAAGGTCAGTATAATGTACACCATCCACTTTTCTGAACCCAGCACATTGTACAGTGCCTGGTTTTGTTGCACCCTGTTTTTTACTTGGTAAGCAATTCCCAGTTTTTCCTCAATTTGTTGTTTAAATTTCTCGGCATCTACGCCATCCTTCACATTGATTTCGATAGCGCTTACTTTTTTTTCTTCGCCGAGCAGCTGCCTGGCAAAGGACAAAGGCACGATAACCAGGTTATCAAAATCCTGCTGAATTTCGAATACCCCAGAAGGTGGCACGCTTAGCACAGTGAAATCATCCATTGGGTTGATGGAACTGGCCGATACGCCCTTTTTGGGCGAGTAAATCTGCAGCTGCTCAAAAGGGTCACTCGGATTGATGCCCAAATAGGCTTGTAAGGCCGAGCCAACCACTGCATTTGCTCCGTTTTTATTTTCGAGCACAAAATGGCCTTCCAGCATGACGGTATCGAGGCTTTTATTTTTTAGAAAATCGGCGCTTACGCCTTTGATCAGGGCTGGCGACTGTTTCTCGTTATACCTCACCAAGGCGTTTTCTGAAAGCACTTCGGTGTACGAGAAAATAGAGTTATCGTTGCGCAATGCCTGTAGATAGGCCGTATTCGGATCAAATGTCTTGCCCTTTGCAGGCTCAATTAAAATTTGGGGCGTAATGGTATTGAACATGTTGAGCACCACCTCCTCAAACCCGTTAAACACCGACAAAATGATAATCAAAGCCGTACTGCCCACAAAAACGCCAACCGCCGAAATTGCCGAAATGATATTGATGGCATTGGTTGATTTTTTTGCAAAAAGATACCTACGGGCGATATAAAATGCAGTGTTCACCTGGCAAAGATAAGGAAAAGGTTGAGGGTAAAAGGAAGATATAAATGGATATATTTCAAGCCATTTGCCACCTTGCCTTTACATCTTCAGCTATATTAACTCAAAAAGGGGTTGTTCAGCTTTTCAAAGCCAATGGTGGTAGCCGGACCGTGGCCCGGAAACACTTCACAATCGTTGGGCAATACAAACAACTTTTGCTTAATGCTATCGATCAGCTGCTGGTGGTTGCCGCCAGGCAGGTCGGTACGGCCTATGCTTCTGTAGAACAACACATCGCCTCCGACGAGGAAATTCTCTTCCCTGGCATAAAAGCAAAGGTGTGCAGGCGAGTGGCCCGGCGCAAAAATCAGCTCCAATTGGCTGTTGCCAAACTGAACGGTACCACTTTCGGGCAAAAAGGTTTCAGGCTCTGGCGAAAGTTCGTAACGCATGCCCATTTGCGGCGCATAGCCCGGAACTGCTTGCAAAATGTACAGTTCGCCTTGATGAAACTGCGGTTTCAAACCCCAATTGTCAAATACAAACTTGTTGCCCAATACATGATCGATATGGCAGTGCGTATTGAGCAAAAGCACCGGCTTTAAATCGTGTTCGTTGATAAACGAGGTCAACTCGTTCTGTTCTCTCCCATCGTACATGCCCGGATCTATAATTACGCATCCCCTGCTTTCGTCAAACAACACATAAGTATTTTCCTGGTAAGGATTGAAGGTAAATTTTTGTAAGCTGATCATGGTTAGTGTTTTAAAATCCAATTTGCGATATCTTCTATGACGTAGAAAGGCACATTTGCAGGAGTTTCGTACTCGGCAGGCGTACTGAGTGGCCCTACGCCCTCGGTGTACAAATGGTTAAGCTTGGGATAGCTTTTAATCGTTACGTTTTTATTTTTGCCAAGCTCGGCTCTCCAAATGGCCAGGTCTTTTAAGGTAACCTGATAATCTCTCTCGCCCTGCAGCAATAAAATAGGCAATTTAAGCGCTTTGGCCACTTTTACCTGGTTGTATTGGTTAAGGTTGGTAAAGTAGCTGGCCTGAATGCCCATAATCAGTTTACGCTGGTCTTTAACCGTATCGGCATGTGTAATTTCATCGGCCACAAGGAGTTGTTTTTGCAATTGTTCCTGGTCTTTGATGAGATAAGCAAACTGATCTTTAATAGTAGGTCCAAAAGGGCGTGCGGGAGCAGACATCATGATGATGCCAGCCAAGCCTTGCTGTGCTGTTGCAATTTTTGGAGCAAGCATAGCGCCTAGGCTGTGCCCCAATACCACTATTTTTTGGGCATTGATTCCAGGTAGCCGCTGAGCCAATTTAACGGCGGCTTGCACATCGTCTGTTACTTCTTCCTTGATGGTTAATGCCACACCATCGGGTGCCGATTTAGGGCCATACACCCTGGTTCGTTTATCATATCTGATGGTGGCAATGCCCTTGGCAGCCAAACCCAATGCCAAATCCCTAAAGGCTTTGGTGTTGCCAACGGCGGCATCCCTATCGCCGGGGCCGGAACCATGCACCAGGATAACCACTGGAAAACTACCGCCGGTTTTAGGCTTGGTTAAAATACCTGGCAACTTAAAGTCGCCACTTGTTATGGTTATTTTTTCTTCGGTATAAAGGCTGGCATCTGCATAGGCAGGATCTTTATACAGCGAGGGCTTGGCCTTGGGCACTAAAGTAAAGCCCAGCATTTTATGCGCCGCATTAAAAAGGAACTGCACCATCAGATTTTGGGGTTCATTGAGCACTGGCATTTTAACCAGCTGATATTGTCCCGATTTTGTTTCTTCTGCCTCACCGGTACGCAGCTCACCGAACTGCGCAGTTAAGGCGGCGTGGGTATTTTGCATCAGTTGCACCGTAATCTTGTCGGCTACGCTGGCATCAAAATAACTACTCAGCGTTTCGAATTTTTTGGCCTTAAAATCAGCCAGGAACTGATTGGCAAGATTGATGTTTTCGCGCTGCGCAAAAACCTGTACGGCCAAACAAAGACCAAAAAACAACAACACAATTTTTTTCATGGTAAGCTATTTTAATGCCGTTTAAAATATTGGCCAGTTAATTTTTCCACTTGAACGTTTCGATGATCCGGTCTATGTCCTTCTTGATGAATTTAACCACAGGCTGGATAGAATCGTATTGCGGGCGTTCGTTAAAATAGAGTGCTCCCCTAAAATAATGCCTGGCGCTATCGGTTAAAAAAAACTGCACCGAAGAGGCCGTATTGCCTTCTATGGCGTAATAAATACCATATACCTTCCGCTCTGGATAATTGATGAGCTTTTGATCGATGGCATTGGCCCTTATCGTATGCTTCATGGCCAGCGTACGGGCCGCCTCAGTCATTTTATCGTATTCGGTTTTAGAGAAAACGCCGTGGTAGGTTAGATGCAATACCCCATTAAACTGCGGAAAATTGAGGTTGTTCCAGCAAGGCTGGGCATTGCGGTCGTTATCTTTGGCCATTACGGCATAAACAGGATATTCGAAGGTAAAGGGACAATCTGAATTGAAGGTTTGATAGGCCTTTTTCGGAAAATTGATCCTAAAATAGCCCCTAGGCTTGGGCGTACTTGGCTGTTGTTGCATACAGGCCAAAAGGCTTGCGGCCATAAACAACAGTAAAAAAATGTTTCGGTTGGTCATCATGTATTCCAAATATACCAAGAACGCTCGGCTTGCAGGTATAGCATTTCCATTCCGTTCTTGATTTTTCCGCCCTGCGCCTTTACTTTTTTTAGAAATTCGGTTTCTTCAGGATTATAAACCAGATCGTAGGCCAAATGCTGAGGCCCTAAAAACTGGTAGGGGATTGGCGGAAAGCTATCGTAATTCGGCGACATGCCCAAAGGTGTTGTATTGATGAGCAACTGGTGCTCCTGCAAGAGTTTTTCGTCTACCTGACTATATAAAATCGCATTTGGGGCAGGATTTCGAACTACAGTAAGGTAGGGAATATGCAATTGTTCCAAGACATATTTAACGGCTTTGGCCGCGCCCCCATCGCCAAATATCAAGGCTTTTTGGTGACGCTCGTCGAGCAATGGTTGCAGCGATTCGGCAAAACCATAGGCATCAGTATTGTAGCCCTTTACCCATGGCGCTCCCTCTTTTCTGTCGATCTTGATGCAATTGACCGCGCCTATGGCGGCGGCCGCTTCGTCGATTTCGTTTAAAAGCGGCAATATCTCTACCTTATGGGGTATGGTTACATTGATGCCACAAAGCGTGGCATGTGTAGAAATCAGGTCGCTAAACTCGCTGGCCAGCCTTATGGGAAAAAGTTCGTAGCGACAATTGGCAATGCCTTCTTTTTCGAATTTCTCGGTAAAATACTTCTTCGAAAAAGAGTGCGAAAGCGGGAAACCGATTAATCCGAAAAGTCTCATAGGTTTATGACGTAATGGCGAGCCGTAAAAACAAGTTTCTTGCCTGTTTTCCTAGTCTTCGCCAAGACGATTTATTTTTTGTTCAAGAAATAATCGAAGGTATCGCCTCTTAGGCCTAAGCGAATGGTTTCGAGCGGTATAACTTCTGCCGGCGCGATATTGCCCAGGTTAACATTGGTCCCAATCAGCTTGATGAACCAAACCTGTTGCTCTTTTTGTGGCGCTTCCCAGATAATGGTTTCTTCCGGAATTTGGGTCAGGATCTCGTCGACCAAACCCTCGCGCACTTCGCCGGTACCGCGGTAGATCCCCACGTTTCCGCCTTCGCGAGCCTCTGCAATCACCTTCCAAGACCCTGCTTCGATCTCGGCCTTCATCAGTTTGATCCATTTATAAGGCGCGAAAATCTTGGTGGCATCCTTAGAGCCCACTTCAGAAATTACGGTAACCTGTTTAGCTAATTTATGGATGAATTCGCATTTTTCTTCATGCTCGATATCCATCGATCCGTCAGATACTTCGGCATATTCCATCCCGAACTCTTCCAAAACCCTGCAATAATCGTCGAATTGGTTGCGAATGGCAAATGCTTCGAACAAAGTTCCGCCAAAATAGACCGGAATGCCAGCACTGCGATATAGGGCTAGTTT
>JBCNPG010000509.1:0-3017 GCA_039593445.1 Pedobacter sp. | reverse complement strand
TGCAATACCTCCTTAATCATATAAAGGTTTCTGTTTTCGCAAAAAACAGTAGGCACAAAAAGCCAATAGTTGGCCGTGCCTACTGTTCCGTTACTGCGATGGTAGCCTTGAAATGTCCGATTTGCATATTTATCAACGTTGGGTTGCTGCCATTGATAGTTTGTTTTTCTGTAGATATAGGGTTCAGTAGCATGTTTGGTATTGTCTGTGGTCATTCTGCTTCCCTGAAGCACTTCATATTGGGTTTTGCCAACCAAAACGCCATACATGAGTACTTCGTCGCCTTGCTGCATGTCGCGCATAAAAAACTTATGCTTCGCTGGTATGTTTTCCCGTAGCTGGTAGGCAGCTCCTTCAAACGTTATCAGCTCTCCTGCTGCAAGGTCGCTTAATGCCACCAATACATTGTCCTTCTTGTTTATTCTTAAAACTTTGTCTTTCATTCTTATTCGAGCGTAAGCTTAACGGTTTCGCCTTTAGCCTTATAAATGCGGTTGGCCAAAGCAAAAACCAATATGACCAGAAAACAAACCAATGGTACAACATAGCCATTTTGGATGCTTGAAGTCTGGTCTGAAATTATGCCTAAAACAGGGGGCAAAACGGCACCTCCCACAATCGACATCACAATTAATGACGAACCTATCTTGGTATTGTGGCCCAAGCCTTCAATGCCGATAGAAAAAATGGTTGGGAACATGATGCTCATAAAGAAAGCGATGCCGATAAGCGCATAAACCACAACCATGCCTGTGCAGAACATGGCCGCAAAGGTTAAAGCCACGCAAATGACCGCATAAATGATGAGCAACTTTCTGGGATTGATAAATTTCATGAGGAATGTGCCGAGGAAACGCCCCAACATAAAAGCCAATCCATAAAAGCCCAGGTAGGTAGTGGCCGTTTTCTCGTCCAACCCGGCCGTATGTGTACACATTTTAATAAAAAAGCTGCCTACACATACCTGTGCGCCCACATAAAAGAACTGGGCAACAATGCCCCATTTCAGCTTTTTTGAACTCAGCGCACCCGAGAAGCTCGATGCGCCTTGATCGCCCTCTTCTTCATGCTTGATATCTGGCAGCTTAGTAAAATAGAAAATAACCGCCACCAATAAAATGATGATGCCCAAAATCAGGTAAGGTGCCTTCACGCTGGCGGCCTCGTTGCTCAGATAGGCATGCAGCTGCGCTGGCGACATGGCATCTTGCTGGGCTTTGGTCAACTCTTTGCCCGACAAAATCATTTTGCCAATGTAATTTGGTGCCACAAAAGCGGCAAGCCCGTTAAAGGACTGCGAAAAATTGATGCGTTGCGTGGCGGTTTCCGGCGGACCTAAAACCGTAACGTAGGGATTGGCGGCCGTTTCCAGAAACGTCAATCCACAGGCAATGATGAATAAGGCACCCAGAAAAAATGCATATAAAAGCGTATTGGCCGCCGGCACAAAAAGTATAGAACCGATTCCGAAAAGCAAAAGCCCTATAATAATGCCCGACTTATAGCCGTACCTGCGCATAATGTAGCCTGCAGGCAGGGCCATGATAAAATAGGCAATGAATACAGACGAATCGACCAGCGAAGATTCGAGGTCGTTCAGCAGAAAAGCCTTGCGCAAATGCGGAATGAGCACTGGATCGAGATTGTGTACAAAGCCCCAGAAAAAAAACAGGCTTGTAACCAATATGAGGGCAAAAAGATACTTGTTGCCGGTTACTTTGTTCATAGTTTGATTTTTATTTGGTTAGGTTGCTGCCACGAGGCCGAAGCCTGCGGTGTTTACAAATAAAGGTAATGCACGATGGAGTTCATTTAAAAATATTGTCTAAATATTAAGGAATTTTATCATTTATATCTTATTTTTAGTTCTATATTGCCAATTTGCTTAATAAATGAAGCCCCAGTTATTAAAAGTTACAACCGATCTGATCCACTCTTTCAGCGCGCGGAAAGACACCGTTGCCGATACCAACAGCCATTGGCACTACCACCCCGAGATTGAGCTGATCTATTTTGCCAAGGGCAAGGGCATGCAGTTTATTGGCGACAGCATCCAGTCCTTCTCGTCGGGCGATGTGTTGCTGGTAGGCAGCAATGTGCCCCATTATTGGCGCTTTGATGCTACGGGCGAAGAAAATAGCGTAGATGTAAGCGTAATTCACTTTAATGAGGATTTTTGGGGAAGCCCCTTTCTGGACCTGCCCGAGCTCAAAGACATCAAAAAACTGCTGCAACAGGCGCAATTGGGCCTACAGGTAACCGGCAAGGAGAAAAAACATGTTGCCTCGCTCATTTGCCAAACCGTGGCCGCCAAAGGCAGCAGGAAGGTGATCAACCTCATGGAAGCCTTATTGGCCATTGCCGAGTGTAAGCAGGTTAAAACCTTGGTTTCCGTCGGTTTTCGCTATCATTTTCAGGAATCGGAAAAAGACCGCATGCATGCCATCTACGAGTACACCATTTCTAACTTCAAGGAAAAAATAAGCCTGGAAACCATTGCCGGAATTGCCAAGATCAGCCCCAATTCATTTTGCAAGTACTTCAAATCGCGCAGCAAGAAGCCCTACTCGAGGTTTATCAACGAAATTAGGGTAAGCCATGCCTGCAAGCTTTTGATGGACGGGCAGCTGAACATCAAAGAAATCTGCTTTGAAAGCGGCTTCAACAATTTTGTAAGCTTCCATCAGTATTTTAAGCTCATTACCGGAAAAAGCCCTTTGCAGTACCAAAAAACCTTTGCACAAGGCGATGCCTAAACCCCGAATTTACCATTGGTTAACCTGGGCTTTACAATTAATTTCCTTATAAATCAACAAAGTACGGCTTTAACAAAAAAAAGTCTTGCAGGAAATTAATCATAAACCTATATTTGCACCACTTTAAAACAAAGCGACAAGCTGATTGATAAAGTAGATTCCGTAGCTCAGTTGGTAGAGCATTACACTTTTAATGTAGTGGTCCTGGGTTCGAGTCCCAGCGGGATCACAAAAGGCGCAAGAGATTGCGCCTTTTCTGTT
>JBCNPG010000508.1:0-3030 GCA_039593445.1 Pedobacter sp. | reverse complement strand
TTTTTGAACGAGTTGATGCCTTTTTTGAAGATAGGCCAACGAAAGCTCGGTTCGCAATTGGTTAAAGACGATGGGTTTCTGAATGATTTTGGGTGTTTGGCCCAAAGCAAAAAGGGGGCAGAGGCTACAAAAAAATAGAAGTCTTTTAATCAGGTGCATGGAAAACCAGAGCGTGGCTTATTTGTAAAATCTCAGTAGTTTCTTTTGGTAATCTATTTTGGCGTGGTAGGCCATTAGGATATCGCCACCAATGATGGCCGCAATGGCAGGATGGCCCAATTGCAGATAGGTGTCGTTTACGCCTTGCAGGTCGAGGGCAACACCGGCATACGACTTGAGTGTCAATGCCCCGATTTTAAGCTTGGGAATAATCCCCAGCAAGGTTGTAGACGTGCTGAAAATCGTGGCCGCCTGGGTTTCTTCGCTTACCGAAAGATCGGCGATATTTTTTTCCATCAGGCCTTTGTCGAATACACTCCGCGAGGCCCCGGTATCTACCACGGCAAACTGCTTCTCGCCAAAAACAACAATTTCCACCAAAAGGTGGAAACCGTCGTCTTGTAAATTGATTAAGGTTAAGGGAACTGTTAAGGTTCTCATATCAAAATTTTCGTCGTCCCGAAAACAAGATCGGGTGCTTGTTTGGGTTTGCCAATAAAGCAGACGTTATTAAATCAAATTCATTTCGGCCAATACATTGTTCATGTTGCGAACGGCATCAGCACTTTTGTTAAACGCGGCTTGTTCGGCATCGTTGAGTTTATAGTCGATGATTTTTTCCCAACCATTGCGACCTACAATAACCGGAACGCCCAAGCAGATGTCTTTTTGGCCGTACTCGCCATCCAAGGCTACGCAGCAGGTGAATAATTTTTTCTCGTCGCGCACAATGGCTTCAACCAATGCCGCGCCAGCCGCACCCGGAGCATACCAGGCCGAGGTGCCCAATAAACCGGTTAGGGTGGCACCGCCTACCATGGTGTCGGCCGCTACTTTGGCCAAGGTGGCCTCATCTAGCAGGTCGCTTACCGGCAAGCTTTGGTAAGTGGCATAACGGGTTAACGGAATCATGGTTGTATCGCCGTGGCCACCGATTACAAAACCCTGTAAATCGTTCGAGTTGCAGCCCAAAGCTACGCTTAGGTAATATTTGAAACGCGAGCTATCTAATGTGCCACCCATACCAATGATACGGTTTTTAGGCAATCCCAACGATTTCAAGGCCAAGTAGGTCATGGTGTCCATCGGATTGCTGATGACCACAATAATGGCATCTGGAGAATATTTGAGAATGTTTTCGGCTACGCCTTTAACGATACCCGCATTAATACCGATCAGCTCTTCGCGGGTCATCCCCGGTTTGCGTGGCAGACCCGAAGTGATAACAGCTACGGCCGAACCGGCGGTCTGGCTATAATCGTTGGTTACACCTTTGATCTTGGTGTCAAAACCTAATAAAGTGGCGGTCTGCATCATGTCGATGGCCTTGCCCTCGGCAAATCCCTCTTTAATGTCTAGCAATACCAGCTCTTCGGCTAATTCTTTTCTAGCAATGTTGTCTGCGCAAGTGGCTCCAACGGCGCCAGCACCTACTACCGTTATCTTCATGTTCGTAATTTATATTTTGGATAGAAAAATGTTTATATGCCGAAGTTAGAGAATTGTGGCAGTTTAAAAAAGGCTTTCTTCAATTTTAGTTGTCAGCCAATGGTCAATAGTCCATAACCATGGTTTGCGGTTCGGCTTGTTAAGCACAAAGCTTTAAAGCTGCTCTGGTTAATGGCTTGTAGCTGGGCGCCAAAAGTGCAGGGTTGTAGCTGGGCAAAGAAGTCAAATGCTATTTTGCGTTATTCTTCCTTTGCTTAAAAATATGAACAGCCAAACATTTTTCTGTTCCGAGGGTTAGGTTAATATGGAAAACACAATAGAAAACCAGCCAATTGCGCGAATCGATTATTCGGCCTATGCCGGAAAATGGTTCTCATTATATTCGATACCCACTTTGCTCGACAAACATTGGAAGCAGACCATAGAAAACTATACCTTGGTTGACGACGAGCATTTCGAGGTTTTGACAACCTACCACAAAGACGGCAAGCCCGAAGAAAAATCCATTACCTCGAAGCTGTTTTTCGATGTACATAAACCCGACGGCGATATGAAGGCGCAGTTTTGGTGGCCTTTCAAAATAGGTTACTGGGTAATCGAGCTGGCCGGCGACTACAGCTACGTGGTGGTTGGCCATCCAGACAAAAAATACCTTTTTATCATGGGTAGAGAGCCTCGCATAGACGAAGGCCTATTAGCCGACATCATTGAACGCTGTAAAGAAATGGGTTATGATACCGATAAATTGGTGAGCCAAGAGCATTTTTAGTTTATAGTCGGCAGTCCATAGTTAATGGTTTGTAGCCGGCAGTCCGAAGTAAGTATCAAGTAGCGGATATTAAGCAGCAAGAGGTGTTTCTAAGGGAGGCCACTGCGCCTCTCAAATCCCCCTCCATCCATTTCCATCTTCCCTTTTCTCTTTTTCCTCTCACCTTCCATCTGCTCAACCTCAATGCAAGTGTTGATAATTAGCTGACACGTTTGCCCGCTAAAATTTCTTATTTTTGATGTCCACCATTTCCCCAGCTATGTACCTTATTTTTGATACCGAAACAACGGGTTTGCCACGTAATTACAATGCACCGATTACCGATACCGATAATTGGCCGCGCTGTATACAGATTGCCTGGCAGTTGCACGACGAAATGGGTCGGCTGATAGAACATCAGGATTATTTGGTGAAACCCGAAGGTTTTAACATTCCCTACGATGCCGAGCGCATCCACGGTATTTCTACCGAGCTGGCAACCGAACAGGGTATTGCCCTGGCCGAGGTTTTGGAGAAATTCAACATCCCGCTAAGCAAGGCCAAGTTTGTGGTAGGCCAGAATATCGGCTTCGATATCAACATCATGGGTTGCGAGTTTTACCGTTATGGCGTAGATAGCCAAATGGCTTCTTTGCCGGTACTCGATACCTGTA
>JBCNPG010000507.1:0-3038 GCA_039593445.1 Pedobacter sp. | reverse complement strand
GATCCATGCCGCCCATGGTTACCTCCTGCATCAGTTTTTATCGCCATTGAGCAACCAACGCAACGACGACTATGGGGGCAGCTTCGAAAACCGCATTCGGCTGTTGCTCGAAGTTGTGGCCGCAGTACAGGAAACCTGGCCAGCCGAAAACCCGCTGTTTGTTCGCATTTCGGCAACCGATTGGGTAGAAGGCGGCTGGAACGAGGAAGAATCTGTGCGCCTCGCAGCTTTGCTTAAGGCCAAAGGAGTTGATGTGATCGACACTTCTTCGGGTGGTTTAGACCTGAACCAGCAAATACCCGTACAACCAGGCTATCAAGTGCCTTTTGCCAAGGCCATTAAGCAAAACACCGGCATTATAACAGGAGCCGTTGGACTGATTACCGAAGCGCAGCAGGCCGAAAGCATTTTGCAAGAGGGGGAAGCCGACCTGATATTCTTGGCGAGGGAATTGCTGAGAGACCCTTATTTTCCGCTTCATGCTGCTTTTCAACTTGGTGTAGATGTAAAATGGCCATCGCAATATGAACGTGCCAAAACGCGTTTAATTTAAATATTAAGCTTATCTTGGCTCCAAAAAACAAGCTTGGTTAAGCCGCTGTTCGACAAAGAAAGCCAGCCATGAACTAACAAAAAGCCGTTGGCTCGCCTACCGAATAACGAATGATAAACAATGAAAAAAACCACCTTCAAACTCCATAGCGCAATTGCCTTTAAGCTTTGTGCAGTGCTCCTTTTCTTTTCCATTACCTTATCCTGCAAAAAGGAGAGTACGTTTATCAATTTGCCACTCTCAGGGCCCGACCAAGAGTTCTATGTTTTGGCCAACAACAATACCTTGATCAGGTACAATGCCAAAAGCGTCAAAACATCGCTCAGTAGCGTAAGCATTACGGGTATGGGGCCGGCCGAAAAAATGCTGAGCATTGACTTTAGACCTGCAACCGGCGATTTATACGGCATTAGTGATGCCAGCAAGCTTTATATCATTAACCTAAGTACCGGATTGGCGCGTGCAGTAGCCGCTACTCCACTTACGCCTGTTGTTGCTGGTGCTGTAATCAGCATTGATTTCAACCCCACAACCGACCGCCTGAGGCTAGTCAGCAATACAGGCCAGAACTTACGCATAAATCCCGAAACGGCTACGGTAGAGGCCACCGACACCAACATTAGCGGAGGCACCGTGATGGGAATTGCCCATACCAATAGCTTTGCCGGGGCAAGCACTACAATCCTATACGACATTGACCCGGTGGCCAAAACGCTAAACAAGCAAGATGCACAAAATAATAGCGGTACGCTAACCAAGGTGGCCGATTTGGGTCAAGACATCAGCAACACCGTGAGTTTGGATATTTCGCCAAACAACAAAAACGCACTTATGGTGGGTACCTTAAACAATATCATCAGCTTGTTCAGTATTGATTTAGATAGAAATGTAACCAAATTGATCGGTAGGTTTACTGACCAAACCTCCATCCAAAGCATAGCTATTCCTACCAATCCGGTTGCCTATGCCACTACTACACTCAACAATGCAAATACCCTGCTTATTTTCGACCCTACTTTAAATACAGGTGTAGCGGTTAGCAAAACCATTACGGGCATGCAGAGCGGAGAAACTATACTGAGTATAGACATGAGGCCCTTAAATGGCCAGGTTTATGCCTTAGGCAGCAGCAATAGGCTTTATACGGTTAACCTGGGTACAGGCCTGTTTACGCAAGTAGGCACTGGTACATTTGCTACGGCTTTGTCTGGAACAAGCTTTGGTTTCGATGTTAGTCCGCAGGAAGATATCATCCGCGTGGTAAGCAATACCGGACAAAACCTACGCATCAATCCGATTACGGCCAGTGTTTCGGTACAGCCCAACTTGTCGACCAGCACAGGTTTGCCAGCAGTAAGCGCCGCCGCCTATAGCAATAACGTTGTAGGCAGTACCACGAGCAGGCTTTATGTGGTAGATCATACATTGAACAAGCTCTACACTCAAGATCAAAACTCGGGTTTATTGAGCCCTGTTGGCGATTTAAAGATTGTAATCAGTGCCGTCAATGGATTTGATATTGGCTTAAGCAACATTGGCGATGCAGCTTACGGCATTTTTACGGTTGAGGGCAAAAACAAGCTCTACCAAATTAACCTTTCAACCGGCCTAGCCTCTGTGGCCGCTTCGGCACTCGAATTTCCACAAGCTATAACCGGATTTACTTTAGGCAGAAGGCTTTAATTTTTTAAAACATTTTCCTTTATTTTCGACTTATAATTTAAAAAATACGTTCCATGTTCGACAAATTGATGGCTGCCCAACAGAAGGCAGATGAAATTAAAAAAAGATTAGATACCATTTCGGTGTTTGGAGAGGTTGAAGGCGGTGCCATCCGTGTTACGGCAACGGCCAACAAAGCCATTACCGCCATTGCCATTGAAGAAGATTTTTACAAACAGGCCGACAGAGAAGAGCTGGAAGAATTGCTGCAAACCGCCGTAAACAAAGCCTTGCAACAAGCCGATCAGGTCAGTGCGGTAGAAATGCAGGCCGCCACCAAAGATATGCTGGGCGGATTGGGCGGTATGTTCGGGGCTTAAGGCTGTAAGGTAGAAGGCCAAGGTGATAAGCCAGGAACGCATTTCTTCTTAAACCACGCCCCTATCCCGTTTCCCGCATCTCAAGTCTAGTTTCTCATATCTCAAACTTCAAGCAAAAATGAAATATACCTATTATGGCCAATCTTGTTTCCTGTTAGAAACAGAGGCCGGCAAAAAATTTTTATTCGACCCGTTCATCAGCCCAAATCCTTTGGCCAAGCATATTGACCTCTCTAAAATTGAGGCCGATTATATTTTGGTAAGTCACGGACATGGCGACCATGTTGCCGACTTGGTTACTTTGGCCAAGCAAACACAGGCTACGGTAATTGCTATTCCGGAGATCGCAGGTTGGTTGGGCAAACAGGGCATTGAAAAAGTACACCCTATGAATTTTGGCAAGTATACCTACGATTTCCGCAAAATCCGTATGGATTGGCATA
>JBCNPG010000506.1:0-3045 GCA_039593445.1 Pedobacter sp. | reverse complement strand
TGGTTTCCAACTCCAAAAACCAAGCTCAAGAAAATTACCGTATGCAAGCAAAGTGGCTTTAAAGCTGGCGAAAACTGCCCTGACCGAATAAGCGAAATGGTACCTTTTGCTGGAGAAAAAACCAGGATCTGCCCCTATCACCAACTTGTTCACTTAGATGCCACCGGTATTTATCGTGTAACCGACAAATGCGAAAGTCCGGCAAACATGCTGCATGTCAAATGGTTTGTTTTGCCTCCCGCCATGGAATACTATTATAAAATCAAAAACAGCGATTATAAGCTGTTGCCTCCCTTTAAACCGGGTTGCGACGAGCTGAGCAATCAATTGCCGATGGACATGATCTATCCCAAAAACAACGCAGTGGTCTATATTCCCGTTGAATTAGATGGCACCAGAGGCAAGGTTATCTTCAATGTGGCCCATCGCAATCCCAAAACAAAAATCTATTGGCATATTGACGAGAATTACGTAGGCACCACGCAAGCCTTCCATCAAATGGCACTCAACCCTGCTCCAGGTAAACACATACTCACATTGGTAGACGAGAAAGGCGAACGCTTGGTACAGGTTTTCACCGTATTGGACAGGGAAAAACACTAATTAGGAATGTCGCATCGCCGATTTTTTTCTCATTTTTCGCTCTACGGCCCCCATCGTAACGAGGTATTGCGCCAACATGTAGGTAGACATTATCCAAAGGCCAGAAGTTTCGAAAGGAAGTACAAAACGATTATAGGCCAATACAGCATCCGAAATGATAAACAATACAGCACCCCACATCACCAGCTTAAAACTCAAGGTATTTACCCGGCCCTTGCGGTTGGCAGCCATAATGCCCATTAAAGAGATGACAAAGGCATAAACCATTACGGGTATTTTCATTTCGGCCAGGTAAGGGCGCAGGTAGATGTAAAATGCAATACAGCATATGCCAAAAATAGCGAGCGCCCAACGGGTATACGCTTTTTCGATGTTGGAGTTCCATTTATAATCGAGGTAAAATGCCGAAATGTACAGCAAATGACCAACCAAAAAGGCGGCTAGGCCCAACAGAAAAAACGAAGCATGCAGAGTTTGAAACATCAAAAAGCAATCGCCAAACAGGCCAAACAGCAAACCAACGAATACGCGTTTGGCAAAACGGCCTTTAAACTGGGTCTGATAGACCAGAAAAAGCATCAGGGAAATGGTAATGAGCGGCTTTACAACATAATGAAAATCCAACAAAACCAACTTGGAAGTAATCGGATCCGATTCGACCAACAGCTGGATAATAAAGATCAGGGCAAAGGCGATATTAAATTGAAGATATTTCTTTAGCATGTACGATTTTGTTTTGTATAAAGCAGAACCAAATGAACGAACCTGCCTGAATTAGGGTAAAAACAAGGGCTAATGTATTAAAAATAGCCATATCCTTAAACAAGTAGAGCGCAAGAAGGCTTACTGTGAGGCGAGTAAATTCAAAATACCTGAGCCATGGCTTGCCTTCCAGCAACGCCCCACAGCTTAGGAGGGTAAGGATGGTGAAAACGGCGGCAGCCAAAACAGCCCCACCTGTAATTTTTGGATATAGGAACAAGAGTAGAGAGCCTACGGCCAGGGCCACCACAAACTGGAACAGCACATAGCCTACCAAGTCTTTGCTGTAAGCGGCATCGTATTTTTTATAGTGGAGCACATCTATTTCGGGTGCCGGCTTAAAACCGCCCAAAGCAAGCGGAAACCAGCCTGGGGGCTTAATAAAAACCTTAACTTTATCGGCAATCCGGTCGGTTTTGCGTGCCGTATCCATCAGCTCTGCCCAATAATGTACGTTTGCCCAAACAGGGTTCCAGCTGGCCAAGGGCTTGGTAATGCCATAATAAACCTCTTCTTCTTCCTGCTGGAAAGTACCAAACATCTTGTCCCAGATAATGAGCGACCCTGCATGGTTTTTATCAATATACTTGGGATTGGAACCATGATGCACGCGGTGGTGTGAAGGCGTATTGAGGATATGTTCCAAAAACCCCATGTTCTTGATCGCCCGCGTATGGATCCAGAACTGGTAAAGCGTATTGAAGGAACTCAGGGTTAAAAACATCAAAGGATCAAAGCCGATCAAGGCCAGAGGCAGATAAAACACCCAGGAAAACCAGCCCTGAAACCAGGATTGGCGAAGGGCTACCGTGAGGTTGTACTCTTCAGACTGGTGATGTACGATGTGGGCTGCCCACAAGGCATTTACCTGATGGCTCATGCGATGAAACCAATAATAAAAAAAATCAACGCCGATAAAAAGGATGATCCATACCCAAATGTTGCTGGGTAAATCAAATAATCGCCAATGTTCAAAAATGTATTTGTAGCCAAAAAACAGTGCCGTCTTCATGAATAGGCCCATCACCTGCTGGCCAATGCCCTGGCTCAGGTTGGCGATCGAATCGTTAAGCCGATAGTAGCCCAGTTTTTTATAAAATGAATAGCCCAACTCTATGCCGATCAGCAGAAAAAAGACCGGTACAGACAAAGCAATATAATCAACTTTCATTGCTGCTCAATTTAAAGCAGAATTTAGCTTATTTAACTTGAACAAGCAAATTCTGACAAAAATTAGCACATTTTATGCCTTTGCCAAGAGCTTGAGCAACTTTACGGCAGAGGCCGTTCTGATATAGGCGGCTACCTCTTTGTGGGCGCAGTTTTCCAACTTGTTGATTTCGGCAAGGCTCACCTCCTTAAAGTCCATGCTCCAGTTACCGTAATACCGTTCTTCGGCATGGCCTGTTGTAATGGTTTTAATGGCAATGAGGCGATCGTCCTTAACAATGGATTCATACACCGCTTTCACCGCCTCTTCAGATCCCTCCAACAACTGTATAAAAGTGCCTTCGCAATATAAAAGCTTACCGGTGATATCTAAAAAAGCATTTCTAGACCTCGCCTGTTCCAACAACTCCACCAAATCGGATTCCATAAATTCTTTGCTGGCCACGCCAAAGTACAAAAGGTAGAAGTACATAAATCAATTATAATTCGTTTAACATTTTTTTGGGAGCC
>JBCNPG010000505.1:0-3049 GCA_039593445.1 Pedobacter sp. | reverse complement strand
GCAGCAGGCGGATTTCAGAGGCGCTGGGCGCATCGATTGCCGGCAGCGCGCGTTCGTCCAGCCCCATGTCGGCGCAGCGTATCCAGGAACGCAGGATGGAATGGCCGATCTGATCGACAGGCAATTTAAGCTGGCTCAGCAGCAATACCAATTGCTGGCTCAAAATACACCTGCCACACGCATGCCCAAAACCTATTACGCCAACAAAAACAAATGGGAAAGCAGCGATACCCAATGGTGGTGTAGCGGTTTCTACCCGGGAAGCCTACTGTATATTTATGAGTATACCAAAGACACCGCCACTTTGGGCGAAGCCAAAAAAAGATTGGCCGTACTCGAGAAGGAGAAACACTATACCGGCAACCACGATTTGGGCTTTATGATGTACTGCAGCTTTGGCAACGCCTACCGCATTACCCAAAATCCGCTTTACAGGCCAACGCTCGATACGGCTGCCGCTTCACTGATTACCCGTTACAGACCCGATGCCAAGGTCATCCAATCTTGGAATGCCAGCAAGACCTGGAAAGGCCCCGTAATTATTGATAACATGATGAATTTAGAGTTGCTGCTTTGGGTAAGCCAAAACGGAGGCGACAAAAAATTATGGCAAATTGCCCTGAACCATGCCGATGCGACGCTCAAAAACCATTTCCGTAAAGACTACAGCTCTTATCACGTGGTAGATTACGACATGAGCAATGGCGATGTGGTGAAAAAAGCAACCGCCCAAGGTGCTGCCGACGAATCAGCCTGGGCCAGGGGACAAGCCTGGGGCTTGTATGGCTACACCATGATGTACCGTTTCACCAAAGACAAACGCTATTTGGAACAAGCCAAGCATATTGCTGATTTTATCCTCAAAAACCCTGCTTTGCCTGCCGATGGTATTCCTTACTGGGATTTTAACGCCCCCAATATCCCGAATGCCTACCGCGATGCTTCTGCAGGCGCAATTATTGCATCGGCACTGCTCGAATTGGGCCAATACAGTAACAAAAAAGAGCAGGCTTTTTATCTGGCAAACGCCAAGAAAATGTTGGTATCGCTTGCAGACGAGCAGTATACCGCCAAAGCTGGTACCAATGGAGGCTTTTTGTTGAAACACAGTGTAGGTGCATTGCCTTCAAAATCAGAAGTTGATGTACCTTTAACCTATGCCGACTATTATTATTTAGAGGCGCTTTTAAGATATAAGAACTGGTATTTATAATTATGGAAAGAAGAAATTTTATTGGAACGCTCTCGTTTTCGGGTTTGTTGGCTTTCATGAGCCCGAATAAAATATTGGCCAATGAGGCTTTGGGCAAGGAAAAAATGGCTAAGCCTACTGACGACAGGGCCTACTGGTACCAGTTGCTGTACAAAATCGCCTATCCGGTGGTGGCCAACCTCGCCGAAGGCAAACTGAAACAGAACATGGTGGTGGTTAAATCGCCTACTTTCGATTCGCGCTCTCCGAGTGTTACCTATTTAGAAGCGGTTGGCCGTACCTATGCCGGTATTGCGCCTTGGCTGGCCTTGCCTGATGATGATACCGCAGAAGGTAAACAACGCAAAAAAATGAGGGATTTGGCCGTTCGGGGCTTAGACAGCTGCTTTGCGCCAAACAGTCCAGATCAACTCAATTTCGAAAAAGACTATCAGCCCATAGTCGATTCGGCTTACCTGGCCCAGACTTTTTTGCGTGCTCCAGAAGCTCTGTGGAAGCCATTAAAGCCAACTACCAAGCAGGCTATTATAGCCGCGTTCAAATCGTTGCGCAACCGTAAGCCTTTTAACAACAACTGGCTTTTGTTCGGCTCTATAACCGAAGCCTTTTTATTATCGATAGGCGAACAATACGATGAAGCGCGTTTAAAACAAGGCGTAACCAAACTTAACGAATGGTACAAAGGGGATGGCTGGTATGGCGATGGGCCAAACTTGGCTTTCGACTACTATAATTCTTTCGTTATCCATCCCATGATGGTTGATACCGTAGCCGTAATGTTGCAGCATGGCTTGGCTACGCAGGCACAATACGATTTGGCGCTGAAAAGAATGCAGCGTTATGGCGTAGGGCAGGAGCGTATGATTTCGCCTGAAGGCACTTTTCCGCCAATTGGCAGGTCTATCACCTACAGGACAGGTAGTTTTCAAGCTTTGAGCCAGTTGGCTTTGATGCAAAAGCTGCCACAGGATATCAAGCCGGCCCAGGTGCGTTGCGCTTTGACCAAGGTTAAGCAGAACATGTACGAAACCAAAGGCACTTTCGATAGCCAAGGCTGGCTGCAACTGGGCTTTTGTGGCAGCGATCCCAACATTGCCGATTACTATACCTCTACAGGCAGCTTGTATATGGCTACCTTGTCTTTCCTGCCTTTGGGGCTACCGGCTTCCGATCCCTTCTGGGCCGATCCGGCAACCGATTGGACCGCTAAAAAAGCCTGGAAAGGCGAGCATTTCCCTAAAGATTACCATGTAGATTATTAACCGTCTTTTCAGTAGTTATAGGTTGAGTCGCTTTATGAAAATAAAGCGGCTTTTTTGTTTTATTGAGGCAAGTGAAAATCCGTCAGGTTGTTGAGTAGTTGGCTAAAAAAAGATCAATGCCTGTAGATTTAATGCCGAACAGCGACAGCCGTATAAAACACTTGCCGGAAGTTGCTTGGCTTTGTACATTTGTGGTTTACAGCAAGTACTTAAATGCCTAAAATAAAGATGGAAACAGTATCAGTGGAAGAAGCCCTGTCTAGAGGACGGCGGATGGTAAACTATCCCATTTTCCTTATCATCTTTGTTAGCTTTGGCTTTGGATTTTACTTGGGGCTTTATGATGTAATGCCTATTTGGATTATCCCGGTTAGTTTGATAATGGGATTTGTCTTGGCTTGGGTTTACTGGAGTTTTATGATCACTAGATGGAGGGTTTGGGCCTTTGAAAATGTGAGAAATGTTCATGAACTCAAGAAAAGGGCCATTCGCGAAAAACTGATTTGGCCCGATGATAGTCCTTTCGGAAAAACCGAGATACGGACTGCTGAAGCCAAACTCAAGCTGGAAGAAC
>JBCNPG010000504.1:0-3052 GCA_039593445.1 Pedobacter sp. | reverse complement strand
CACGGTAAACCTGAAATAGGCGCTGCCTTTTAAAGAGCCTGTAAACAAGGTATAGCCCGGCAGGGCCAATTCGCCCACTTTAAGGGTAATCGTTTCGATGGTCATATCCTGCGGTGCAATAATGAAACGTTCCTTTTCGGCAGTCTTAACTTCCTGCAGCGCACCCAATGCACGGTCTTTTTGTCCCAGGGCCATGGTTTGCTGCTCTATCCGTACGCCGTTTTTCACGTCGGCAATTTCGGCACCTACAGCCGTGTACTGGGCCAAGGCTCCCTGATATTTGGCATAAACCTCGTCGTACTGCTGTTGCGGCACCAACGAATCGCTGACCATTGCCTGTATCCTGGCCAACGATTTCTTGGCAAAACCGTATTGCTCCTTTAATGCGCTTTGTTTGGCATAAAGCTGTTTCAATTGGTTGGCTGTTGCGCCACGCACGCTCATGCTGTATTGGGCATCGGCCGATTTGACCGCCCCTTGCGCCTGTATCTTCTTGGCCTCAACCTCCGGAATGTCCAAAACGGCCAAAGTATCTCCCTGTCTTACAAAGTCGCCTTCATTGACCTTTATTTTTACAATGCGCCCGGCAACCTTGCCTACCACCGCAATTTCTTCGCGTTCTACCTTGCCTTGTACAAGATCATTAACCGTATTTTTTCTTTTGCACGAAACCAGTGCAAACAGACTTAATAAAATGATGATGTTCTTTTTCATGACTTATTTAACTTGAATAGCGTTTTGTAAATTTCCGGCAGCCGAAAGCGTTTCGAAAGCGGCTTTCCGTTGCTCAATAATCGTATTGATTTTATTTAGCGATACCTGATAAATATCGGTTTCTGCAGCCAGGCGCTCGGTTACATTGATCAAACCCGCTCCGTATTGCTTTTGGGCTACGATAAGGTTTTGCTTGGCGATTTTTTCGCGCTGATTGGCAATTTCCAACTGTTTGAACAAGGTTTCGTACTGCGCGTTGAAGTTCTGCAGCTGCAGGGCAACTTTCTCTTTGGTAGACTCCAACTGGTTTTCTGCCTGCCTGATGTTGATTTTGGCTTCATGTATCTTATGCTTGCGCTCAAAACCGGTAAACAGATCCCACTTTAGAGCCGCGCCTACCATCAGGTTTGGCGAAAGCGTAGCTTCATTAAGCTTGAGGCTGTAATGGTTTCCTGTAACCGGACCATTAAAGCTGCTTTTGGCATCAAATACCGAAGCATAACCATAACTACCAAATGCACCCAATGTAGGCAGGAAAGTACCTTTTTCCTTTTTCAATGCATACTGATAGGCACTCTTGAACGATTCCAGGGCTTGGAGTTCGGCCCGGCCACTGGCATCCAAATGCTGTGGCAGCACAATCGGATCCAGCTCATAAACCACTGCATCTATCTGGGCCATTTCATAATGGGTAAGCATGTTGATTTTTTGGTACAAGACCTTGCGCTTGCCTTCTATTTCGATTTTCTTGGAGCTCAACTCCAATACGGCTAATTTGATCTTATCCCTGTCATAAGGAATGGCCAAACCATTGGCTATTGCTTTTTCTACACGCTCGTTTTCTTTTTTGAGCCTGATTTCGCTTTCATCAACCAGTTTTTGGGCCTCGTTCAGCAGCCTGATCTGGTCGAAGGAATAGACCACATCCTTGATGATCGCATCTCTTTTAGGCTGCGACATCAGTTCCATTCCCTTCTTCTTGGCTTCGAGCGCCTTGGCTCCGTTCAAAATCTGTCCGCCACTAAACAGCACGGTTTTAGCGGTTAGGCCACCATAAAACAGATTGCCGCTGTTATCGAACTGTTGGTTTCCCGAAAACAGCTGCACACCGGTTAAAGGCAATGTCAGCGTCGGCACATCCAGTGTTAAGGTATTGTCGAAATAACCGTAAAGCGCACTGGCACTTACATGCGGAATATATTTGTTGAGCACGCTTTTGCGCTCCATTTCTATTTTTTCGGTTTCCAGGTTTTGGTTGGCCAGGTCGTAGTCTTGGCTTAAGGCCGCCTCAATCGCCTGCATCAGCGTTTTTGAAACCTGTACCTGTTGCGCATTTGATGTCAAAACATTGAACAGGACAAATGCAATCAAAAAAAATAATTTCCTTTTCATTGTTCCTATGTATTGATGTTCGTATAGATCTTTTCAAATACCTTTTTCACGGGTTCCAGCTCTTCTGTTGTTAGTCCTGTCGTGATTGGGTCGAGCGCCCCATTGGCCACACGCATCACTTCTTCTTCTGCCGCCTTCCCTTTTTCGGTCAAAAAAATCAGGTTCAGGCGCCTGTCGTCTGCGGCAGGCTTGCGCTGCAAGTAGCCGTCCCTTTCCAAATGATCGAGCAAGCGGGTGGTACTGGGCTTGTCTCTCCCCGTCTCGTCGGCTATCACCTGTTGTGAGACACCGTCTTGTTTCCAAAGCTGTACCAAAATGGTCCATTGCTCCCGCGTAAGCGTAACCGAACTGCTTTTGAACTTCTGCGCGATATATCTATTAATATACATAAATAACCTGCCCGCCAGCAAATTATACCTGTCTTCTAAAGAAATCAAATTAGTATTCATAACAATAGTTGCATAAACAACCACAAAGGTAAAACAAATTAGTTAGTTAAACAACTATTTGGATTGATATTTTCTCAATTTAAATATTAAGTAGTTAATTATCAAATATTTAATCAATAAAAAAGTAACGAGACATAGACTTATTATTTCTTCCAAAAGCCAGATTTCGCAACGATACAAACCGCAAACTTTAAATATTTTATTAAAAAATCACTGGTTTAGCTATATTTGCCCAATCCTTGTGCAATGCAAAAGAAAACCCTCCTCGACGGTCAAAAATTCCAAATCACAATTAGGCGTCTTTGCCACCAGTTAATTGAGAATCATACCGATTTTTCAAACACTGTTTTAATTGGCATTCAGCCTCGAGGCACTTATTTTGCAGACCGCGTACAGCAAGAGCTTTCCAACATCCTTCAAACAGACACCATTAAAAAAGGCAATTTGGATATTACCTTTTTTAGGGATGATTTTAGGCGAAAAGACGGACTGGTTAC
>JBCNPG010000503.1:0-3053 GCA_039593445.1 Pedobacter sp. | reverse complement strand
TGAGCCTAGGCCACAAACAATTGGAAGAAAACCCTTGGGATACTTTCGAAACGATCTTTACTTTGGATTCAATCCACCAAGGTACTGTAGTTAAAGTAACTGACAAAGGTGCCGTTATCGCTTTGCCTTACGGTGTTGAAGGTTTCGTACCTACCAAACACATGGCTAAAGAAGATGGTTCTGTAATCAAAGCTGAAGAAACCAACGATTTCAAAATCATTGAGTTCAACAAAGATGCGAAACGTATCGTTGTTTCTCACGCCCGTATCTGGGAAGAGGCTAAAGCTGAGGCAGTTGCCGAAGAAAGAGCAACCAAGAAAAAAGAAGCAAAAGCAGCTAGCACTGCAGTTAAAAAAGTAAAAGATTCTGTAGAGAAATCTACTTTAGGCGATCTTAGTGTATTGGCTCAATTGAAAGAGCAAATGGAAGGCGAAGAAAGCAAAAAGAAAGCTAAATAATTTTTTAACAGCTTAACCATACCATCCCGATAGCGAAAGTTATCGGGATTTTTTTTGCTCAAATATTTGTGACGTTGTGAAATAACACTTGCGAAGTTTCTAAAACTTAATAAGTGTTTCTATATTTAGCGCTCCGGAATCCCATGTATGAAAAAACCACTGATCCTCTTATTTCTTGTCTTTTCTATTTACATTTCTAGCGCTTTTGCACAAGCCGACAGCATTAAAGCTTATGTACTTGACGCGCTTCAGCTAATGAAGAATCGTTCGGTTAACAAAGATCAGGTTGATTGGGAAAAAGTATACACCACTGCCTTAGCTGATGCCACTAACGCCAAAACCATCAGGGCTACCTACCCTATCATTAGAAACGCCATGGCACAGTTAAAAGATGCGCATTCTAAATTCTTCCCACCAGAAATGGTAAAGGCTTATTTATTGGGGTACAGAGCTACAGGACAAAAGTTTCCAGTAATAGATACCGCTTTTTTAGCTAATCGGTATGCATATATTTCGCTTCCCTCTATTGCTTCTTACAACTTTAACGATTGGAATGAATATGTAAATACCTTTTACCTCAAAGTGGCCAAATTGCAACAAAGAAAGCCAAAGGGATGGATCATCGACCTTCGAGACAACGAAGGTGGTATGTTTTATCCGATGTATGCGGCCATATCGCCTTTTCTTGATCATACAAGAGTAATTGGCATGAAAGACCGAGCTGGCAAGGTGCTTTATTTTGGCTATAAAAACGGAAAACTATACGAGAACAACAGGGTAATGCACCATTTCAGCATCAATAAACTAAGACTAAAGGCCTTGAAAGAGCCTATTTCTATATTAATCAATAAGGGAACCGCCAGCTCTGGCGAATTTGCGGCCATTGCATTTGCCGGTCAACAAAACGTAAGCTTCATTGGAGAAAATACCGCTGGCCTAACTTCTGGAAACCAAGAACATAGGCTGGCCGACGGTGCTTTTATCGCGCTTACCGAAGGTAATACCATAGACAGGCTCCAAAACGAATATAGCGAAATCGGAAAAGGCCTTATACCTAAGTTTAAAATTGAAGCCAAAGAGAGCACTAAAAACAACGATCTTTATATAAAAAAGGCCTTAGAGGTACTAGGCAAAAAGTAAAACCCATGAAAACAGCGAGCATTCTATTCCTATTTTTCTTTTCTTATCATCTTTCTGCCCAGGAAATCAGCATCATTCCCAAACCGGTTTCAACAAATCTGAAGCTGTCGAGTAAGCCCTACCAGATCGATGCCAACTCTAAAATTACCTATAGCAGCCCATCGTTAATGGATGCTTCAATTTTCTTAAAAGATTACCTTCAAAAGTATTTTAAGCTTTATCTCGTCACCCCTGATCTGCCCCAAAAGGAAAATACGATTAACTTGATTTTAGACCAAAACTTAGGTCCCCAAAAAGACACTTACCTGCTCGACATCAATAGCAAAGGGATTACCATTACAGGGAACTCTGATGCTGCTGTTTTTTATGGAGTGCAAACATTGATACAATTGTTGCCTACGCAAACCGACCAAACCAAAATAAAAGTACCCGCTATTACCATTACCGATTACCCTCGTTTCGATTACCGTGGCATGCACCTGGATGTAAGTCGCCATTTTTTTGATGTGGCCTTCATCAAAAAATACATCGATTACCTGGCCTTGCACAAAATGAACTATTTCCATTGGCACTTGACAGACGACCATGGCTGGCGCATCGAAATCAAAAAATACCCCAAACTGACCGAAATCGGTGCCTGGCGAAATGGCAGCATTATTGGCCTATGGCCGGGCCTTGGCAACGAGGGCATCAAATATCAGGTATTGCCAAACGAGATCAAGATTACCCCTAAAGATGCGGTGATCAAAACCGATGGCATCCGGCACGGTGGTTTTTATACGCAAGAGCAGATCAAGGAAGTAATTGCCCACGCCGCCAAACGATACATCACCATCATTCCAGAAATCGAAATGCCCGCCCACAGCATGGCTTTACTGGCCGCGTATCCAGAATTGGGAACCGAGCCCAACAAAAAATACGAAGTGGCGCAAACCTGGGGCATGATGAACAAATACAACAACGTGCTGCAACCTACCGAACAAACCTTCCGCTTCTTGGAAGACGTACTCACCGAAGTGATGGCGCTTTTTCCTTCGCCCTACATCCACATCGGTGGCGACGAAGGCTCGAAGGTTTGGTGGAGAAGCTCTAAGGTTGCGCAACAAATCATGAAAGACAACAACCTGAAAGACGAAAGCGCTCTGCAAAGCTATTTTATCCATCGCATAGAAAAATTTGTGAACAGCAAGGGCAAGACCATCATCGGCTGGGACGAAATTTTAGACGGGGGTTTAGCGCCCAATGCCATCGTCATGAGCTGGCGTGGCGAAAAAGGCGGCATCGCCGCCGCGCAACAAAGCCACAAGGTTATCATGACGCCCGAAGAAAAGCTTTATTTCAACCACAAACAATTTATGCAGGAAGACAGCCTAACGGCCAGCAAATACCTGCCTTTGGCAACCGTATACGATTACGAACCTGTACCGGCCGTGCTTACGCCAGCCCAAACGCCAT
>JBCNPG010000502.1:0-3055 GCA_039593445.1 Pedobacter sp. | reverse complement strand
TGGCCGACGACACGATGATTTTTGCGCCAATTCCCAACCTTATTTTTACCCGCGATGTAGGCACCACCATCAACAATCACATCTTGTTGAACAAACCGGCCAAAAAAGCCCGTGTACGCGAAACATTGCTGATGCGCTATATTTTCTTTAACCATCCTTATTTTGCCGAATACCAAAACAACATCATCGAGATACCAGACCCTACCCAGCATTTTTTGAGGCCGGGCGAAGAAACCCACTACCGCACCACGCTGGAAGGCGGCGATGTGATGATGGTAAGCCCTAACCACGTGCTGATTGGCTGCAGCGAAAGAACTTCTGAAGAAGGCGCCAACGAAGCCATCAAACTCCTGTTCGAACAGAATGTCGTAGAGAAAGTAACTGTGGTCAAAATTCCGAGCAAACGCGATTACATGCATCTTGACACTGTTTTTACACAAGTGAAACGCAATACCTGGGTTATCCTCAACTCAATTGCCCATTCGCCAAAATACAATGCTTCGGAACCTATCAATTTTTTAAAGGAACCTGAGCGGCTAGAAGCTACAACAGCGATACAGTTCAACAAAAATAAACCTGGCGAGCCGAAATATTTCGAACATGTAGAGGCTTTGCTTAACGACATCAGCCAAAACGACTTGGGCTGTACCGAACCCACCAAAATCATTTACAGCGGCAACAATACTTTTCCTTACGACTCAAGGGAGCAATGGACCGATTCATGCAACCTTTTAGCCATCAAAGAAGGCGTGGTTTTGGGTTACGACCGTAATGATAAAACCGTAGAAGCATTTGAAGCCAACGGCTTTAAGGTAGTTAAGGTGCAAGACCTGATCCAGGACCTGGAAAGTGGCAAGGCAAATGCCGATACCCTAACCGATACCCTGATCCTGATGCCATCGGCAGAACTTTCAAGGGCCCGTGGCGGTTTCCATTGCATGAGCTTGCCGATATTGAGGGATGATTTGTAAAACTCGTCATTGCGAGAAACAGAGTGACGAAGCAATCTTTTCGAGAAAGATTCCGAATCATGTCCAGCATGACGGTCCTGCAAGACAAATGAACAAGTGAACCAATGAACCATTAAACCCAAGGAAGATGCAAACAACCAATCACATTTTGATGATCCGTCCTGTCGATTTTAAGTTTAATGAACAGACGGCCGGAAACAATAAATTTCAGCAAGCTAATTCGGCCAGCGATGTACAACAAAAGGCATTGCAGGAATTTGATGGTTTTGTAGCGCTTTTACGTGCCAATGGCGTTGACGTTACGGTGGTTGATGATACCTTGCAGCCCGAAACACCCGATTCGATATTTCCCAACAATTGGGTTTCATTTCACCACAATGGCGAGGTCATCCTCTACCCTATGTTTTCGGTCAACCGCAGGGCCGAACGCAGAACAGACATTATCGAAAGTTTGGGCAAAACATTTGGCGTAACCAAAATTACCGACCTGAGCACCTACGAAAGCAGCGAACGCTTTTTGGAAGGCACCGGTAGTTTGGTCCTTGACCGCGACAACAAAATTGCCTATGCCTGCCTATCGCTGAGGACGAACAAAGAGGTACTGGAAGATTTTTGCGAAAAAACAGGTTATCAGGCCATTGTTTTCAATGCGGTCGACTCTGCTGGTTATCCTATTTACCATACCAACGTCATGATGTGCGTTGGCGATCAATTTGCCGTGGTTTGCTTCGACTCCATTCCAGACCCTACCGAACAGGCTTTGGTAAGAGGCAGTTTGAGCCAAAGTGGCAAGGAAATCGTTTCCATTACTTTCGACCAAATGAACCATTTTGCCGGTAATATGCTACAGGTGCGCAATAAAGAAGGCGAAAGTTTGCTGGTCATGTCAGAACAAGCCTATCGCTCGCTTGAGCCCAACCAAATCAGCGCCCTTGAAAAATATTGCAGATTGGTTTATGCCCCGCTATACACCATCGAAACCAATGGCGGCGGCAGTGCCCGGTGCATGCTGGCTGAGGTCCATTTGCCATTGAAGTAGTTTTCAGTTGTTTAACCGCGAAGGCACAAAGCGATCGTCATTGCGAACGGAGTGAAGCAATTTCATTCCATAAAGTCATCCTGAATTTGGTTCAAGATCTCCCCCGCCTGCCGCTGGCAGAAATCTCATAGCAAGGCCATCAACCATAGACTATCAACTATGGACCAATGGACCATGAAACCGTTGATCATATGGAAAGTAATTTGCTCAAATAGGTAATTTTAGCCCCGCTTTACACTCCATCCCGATATAAAATCGGGGATTACATGGCGATCGGGTTTAGTTTGCAAGGCCTCTGCAACTTTTCAGCATTCAAACGTTCCAACCTTCAACATCAAAACAACAAACTAATGACTACTTCGCAGCATAAAAAAATTGTTTTTAACGGATAATTCTCAATTTAAAATTACATTTTTGCAAAAATTATTTAATGTAAATAAATGCAGAGTTATTCCGAATTTCTTGATCTGAGCGTAGGCTTTCCGCAAGAAGGCTACAGCGTTATAGACGATGAGCTATACTTTCACGATCTAAATTTAATGGAAATGATAGAAACCTATGGCACGCCATTGCGTTTCACTTATTTGCCTATGGTAAGCAAGAAGATACAGCAGGCCAAACTGTTGTTCCAAACAGCTATCATCAAGAACAACTATCGTGGCGACTACAAATATTGCTATTGCACCAAAAGCTCGCATTTTAGGCACATTGTAGAAGAAGCCCTTAAAAACGGCATCCACTTGGAAACCTCTTCTGCTTTCGACATGCCGATGATTGATGCCTTGGAGAAAAAAGGCGTGCTCGACAAGAGCATTACGGTCATCTGCAACGGCTTTAAAACCTACCAGTACAAGCAGTACATCATCGACATGCTGCACGATGGCTATAAAAACATTATTCCGGTACTCGATAACAAGGAAGAGTTCAACTTGTACGACGACGAGGTAGAAATGGATACGCCTTGCAATCTGGGCATCCGTATCGCGGCCGAAGAACAACCCGATTCACAATTCTATACTTCGCGTTTGGGCGTTCGTTTAGAAGA
>JBCNPG010000501.1:0-3063 GCA_039593445.1 Pedobacter sp. | reverse complement strand
AACAACATTATCAAGCATGCCCAAGCCAAACACGTTGCCATTGAAGCCAATTTAAACGATGGAATATTGTATCTTAACGTAAAGGAAGATGGCATTGGCTTCGATTACGAAAGCATCAAAAAAGCCAGCCCAGGCATGGGATTGGCTTCGCTGCAAAAACGGATAGCTCTTATCAATGGTGCAATAGACATCTATTCGGAGCCCAAACTGGGCACCTCCATTACCCTAAAAATCCCTTATCCCTAATCTATGCAAATACGTATAGCCATTGTCGACGACCATACGCTCTTCCGCTCAGGGCTGGCCAGCCTATTGGCCGAATTCGACGAAATCAAAGTTGTCTTTGAAGCTACCAACGGACTTGAGCTACAGCACAAAATCAAAAACCACACCGATGTTCAACTGGTATTGATGGACATCAACATGCCCCAAATGGACGGCTACGCCAGCACTAAATGGCTCAAAGAGAATTATCCGGGCGTCCATGTACTGGCACTGAGCATGTTCGACGAGGAAAAAGAAATCATAGGCATGCTCAAGGCGGGTGCCAGCGGCTACATGGTGAAGGAATCGAAACCCAGCGATTTGCTGCTGGCCATCAAAACCATGATCGAAAAAGGCTTCTTCATTAACGACCTGGTTTCGGGCCGTTTGTTGGTTTCGCTAAAGCAAGACGAGGCCAAACCTGTTTTTACCGAGCGCGAACTCACCTTTTTGCAGTTTTGCAGTACAGAACTTACCTACAAGGAAATTGCCGGACTGATGAAGGTAAGTCCGCGCACGGTCGACAATTACCGGGAAGCCCTTTTCGCCAAGCTCAACATCAAATCGAGGACAGGCCTAGTAGTTTATGGCATCAAACACGGGCTTATTGTGATTTAGCCCATGATCAGGATTATTTAGACCTCAATAGCAAAATTTGTCCAATTCAGCTAGCCCAGATCAAATTCCTGATGCCTGTCTGGAATTTCTACGTTTCGGTAGCCTTTGGCCAATAATTTTTCCCTAAACACCTGTTGCACATCGTATTCGCCGTGTACCAGGAATATTTTCTTTACCTGTTGCGGGTCCTGCTTGGCAATAAAGCGTAACAGGTCTTCGTAATCGCCATGCGCACTCATCGATTGGATACTGCTCACATCGGCCACGACCTTAAAACGCTCGCCAAAAATACTCACCTCCTTGGCTCCGTTCTTCAGGCGTCCGCCCAGCGAATTCGGTTCGCAATAGCCCACCATCAAAATGGTATTTTTCTTGTCGCTGATGTTGTTTTTGATATGATGCTTTACCCTGCCCGCCTCGGCCATACCCGATGCCGAAATAATGATGCAGGGATCTGGATTGGCATTAAGCGACTTTGATTCTTCTACGTCTTCTACATAATGCAGGTTCTTAAAGTCGAAAGGCTCATCGTCTATCTTCAGTACGTTTAACACATCCTGGTTATAGCCTTCGGCATGGTTTTCTACAATTTGGGTTGCTTTGGCCGACAACGGACTATCTACATAAACCTTAACATTCGGCAATTTGCCTTCCAGGTCGAGATTGTTCAAAATATAAAGCAGTTCCTGCGTACGGCCAACGCTAAATGCCGGAATAATGACCTTGCCTCTTTTCTGCACGCAGGTTTCGAGCACCACTTTGAGCAAAGCTTCCTTGGTAGGCTGTGCATCTTTGTGCAAGCGATCGCCGTAGGTAGATTCCAGCAAGATGTAATCGGCCTGTGGAAATTCCTGTGGCGCTTTCAACAGCAGGTCGCCATATTGGCCCACATCGCCGCTAAAGCTGAGTTTAGTGGTTTTGCCGTCTTCGCGAATAGTAAGGTGTACCGAGGCGCTGCCAATGATATGGCCGGCATCGATAAACTGCACGCTCACATCGTCGGTTAAGCGGGTTTCGTTCTGGTAATCTACCGCTACGAAATAATCCATCGCTTTCAGCACGTCGTCTTCCTCGTAAAGCGGCTGCTCTAGGGGCAAGCCTCTTTGCTGCAGTTTTTTGTTCTTATACCTCAAATCGCCAGCTTGTATCTTGGCCGAATCGAGGAGCAGGATCTTGCTTAATTCCTTGGTGGCTTGCGTCCCAAAAATCACTCCTTTAAACCCTTGGGCAATTAGGCGCGGAATAAGTCCGCTATGATCGATATGTGCGTGCGAAAGAATCAGGAAATCAACCGAGGCAGGATCAAAACCGAAGCTTTCGTTCAGCGTTTCCGTCTCCTGGCCCATGCCCTGAAACATGCCACAGTCTAACAATATCTTTAACCCGTTGTTCAGGGTAACCAAGTGCTTGCTGCCTGTTACATTACGGGCGGCGCCATGAAAAGCTATTTTCATAAGGATTATAAATTATTTTTCCAATATTAGAAAATAATAGACGAAAAATTTTGTAAACTAAGATATTAGTTTTAAGTTTAGTTAAAATTAATATAGATGTTGTTTAAAAATGACTTAGCTCCTATTGTAAACCAAACAACAAAACACAACAATTATCATGGAAATAAAAGATTTAACGAAGGCAGAGGAACAGATCATGCAAATTGTATGGCAATTAGACAAGGCATTTGTAAAAGAGGTGATGGATTATTTGCCAGAGCCGAAACCGGCCTACAACACCGTCTCTACCATTATTCGCATCCTTGAGGTAAAAGGCTTTATTGGTCACGAAGCCTTTGGCAAGGCACACAAATACTACCCTTTAATCAGCAGGGAAGAATACAAGCGCCACGCCACCGAAAAACTACTGGGCAATTATTTTGAGAACTCTGTAGAAAGCATGTTCTCATTCTTCGTTAAAGAAGAAAAACTAGACCTCAGCGACGTTGACGAGATTTTAAAAATGATCAACAAATTTAAAAACAGGCCAAAATGAGTTGGGCGCATTATCTCTTACAGGTAAACATTTACCTGGTTATTTTTTACTGCTTCTACAGGCTGCTGCTGGATAAGGAAACTTATTTTGTACTGAACCGCATCTACCTGATCGGTTCCGGCCTGCTTTCGCTGAGCATTCCCTTCATGCGTTTCGAATGGTTTAGTAAGCAGGAAGTAAGCCGTCATATCT
>JBCNPG010000500.1:0-3065 GCA_039593445.1 Pedobacter sp. | reverse complement strand
GCTGAAATATTTTTTGATCATTTTGATAACTATTAAATCATGAAACTATTTGGCATTTGGTCCCATTGCCATGGGAGTAACCCCATCGGCCTCGTAAATTGGCGTGCCAGCGGCTGCCATTCTGTTCAAATAGGCTTTCAAGCCATCGGCCCAGCCACTTATACGGCGGTAATTGCCATTGTTGAGGAACCAGTTCGGCTGTACGAGCTCATCTACATTGAGGTTGTACATAGTCACCAGCAATTGGAACTTCAAGGTGCTAAAAGCACCCAAATAACCAACGGTGTAGCTGTAATAGGAACTGCCAGATAGCCAAAATGGTGGCGCACCAGCAATGTCATCAACTTTAATGGCCATGCGGGTATAATACTTGGTTGTAGTAACTCCATTCGTTGTGGTATTATAGCTCAAATAGTCGTTGGTGAAATTTTCGTTTGGCTTAAGATCCATATAGAGATACAATGGGCCTTTTGTCAAAGTACTGGTCCTGAACAGCTTGATTTTAAGCGTGTCGGCCACTTGGCCAGCCTTGATGAGGCGCGGACTGATAAACTCATAATCTATACCGGCTTTCATGGTACTGCTATCGGCAATACTCAAGTTATATGGCCTGTCTTGGTTGGCAACGGCTCCAATAGGCCGTACTAAAACCTTAATGATAGAATCCTTTACGTTGCTTTTGGCATAGCCAAAGGAAACGAAGACCTGGTTGTTGGTTGATTTGGCATCTGGAAAATAGATGCTGTTTTTACTGGCCTCGTCGTTATACGTGGTTAACCCTTCTTTTTTGCATGCGCCCAGCAATACTGTTGCCGTTGCGCATAGATAAAACAATAACTTTTTCATCGTTCTTATTATCTAGGTGTGGTTTCTGATAATGGTAATGGAAAGACATAATTGGCCGCGCTGATGCTCATGTTGGCATTGGTTCCACCGGCAACGATGCTCAGGGCCTGCGTTCTTTTGTAGTAGAAAAACAATTGTCCTTCGCCACAAACCTCTTTGCGGAACTCTTTCATGATGGCGGTATTCAATGCGGCAGTATTGGCAATGGTGATGGTTGGACAATTGCGATTGGTCCGCAACAGGTTAACATAGCCTGAAGCTACCGTGAGGTCAGGCTCGCATTCGGCGGCAATCAAATACATTTCGCTCATGCGGATCAGCGGTACGGTTCTGTAAAAATTGTAGGCTGGATTGACGTTTCCATCGTCGTTGAACTTGAAGAAGGTAGGGTAGGGTCTGCCGTTAACTTTCCAAACGTACTGATTTCGGTAATCTGTCGCATTTCCCTCAAAAACAGTGGTATTGATAAAGGTTCCAGAGGTATTGGGAGCCAAAATATTAGCATCGAACAAGCTGGGCGAAAAATTGTTGAGGAATACCTCGTTCAGCTTAGGGTTTTCTACGCCATAAATCATTTCGGTGGCAAAGGTTTTGTTGCTCGTAGCGGTATTAAGATCTGCCTGTTTGATCCAAGGGAATTTCGCCTGGTTGTCTATCAGGAACTTGGCGGCGGCCAAAGCTGCCACTTTATCTCCTTTCCAAAGGTTAACCCTGGCTTGTAAGGCCTTTACCGCATAATAGTTCATTTGATAGTTCCTGGTATTGCGGCCAAAGGCAAAAGTAACTCTGCTTACTTGTGACTGTGTAACTGCCGGATCGCTTTCCTGCAATAGTTGTTCGGCCTTCGACAAATCTTCCAGCACTTTTTTCATAATGAAGTTGGTTGGCTGAAACTCGGAAATATTGTAGGTAGGCTTGTCGTAATAAGGCATTACTTTGCTCAGCGAATCAACGGTGTAGGGCTTGGTAAACATGCGCATCAGGTCGAAATAATAAAATGCCCTTAGCCCATAAGCCTCGCCTTTAAGCCTTTTCATCGATTGGTCGCTCAGTACCTGTCCATACTTGTCCAAGCTCTCAAAATATTTGTTGACATTAAGGATGTTGATGTACATGTTTGACCAGATTCCGTCGATGATGGCCTGCGATTTTGAATCGGAGTAGTTATAGGTAGACATGGTATATTGGCTATTGCCAGAGGCCACCAGGTAATATTGCGCCAATACGTCGAGCGTGGTCATGGTTAAACGGGAACCATACATTTCATTTGATCCGTTTTTGATGTAGAAGCCGTTCATGGCATCTTCAAAGCCCTGCGACGTGGCATAGAGCTGTTCTTCAACAAATTTGTCTTCAGGTTTTACATCCAACCACTTTTTGCATCCTGCCAAAGCAATAATGGCCAGGGCAGCGATCATCAATATAAATTTCGTTTTCATGGTTTAATTATTTAAAAGTGGCTCTTATACTCATTGAAACTGATCTGGTAAACGGATAGTCGATACCTCTTTCACGTTTCACCGTAGAAGCATAGAAAAGGTCGTTGGAGTAGGCGTTTAGGGTCAATGCAGAAAGGTTGACCTTGTCTAGCCATTTTTGGCCTCTAAATTCGTAACCCAAGTTGATCGATTCGCCACTGAACGAATTTTCGGTTTGGATAAACCTTGACGAAATCGGTGTGGTTGAAGTGGCCGATATGTTCTTGAATTCGGCAACGTCGCCAGGATTTTTCCAACGTTGGTATAATGCGCGCTTGTCTTGGTTGTAGCGCAACGAAGTGTAGGAGATGTTTTCGACCTTTTCGTAAAGCGCGTCGTTAAACTGGTCGCGGTGCCAAATGTACCTTACAAATGCACCGAAACTAATGCCTTTGTATTTAATGGTGGTACTGATTACGCCTTCTGCCTTAGGCCTCGAAGAACCCACAACCACTTGGTCGCTGGTGCTGTAATCGAACGTGTACTGACCGTTTTGTTTCAAGAATACTTCCTGGCCGGTTGCCGGGTCGATGCCCAATGATGGCACGGCCCATAAATCGTAGGCACTATACCCATCGCGGTACCTGGTTAAAGAATTACTTTGCCTAAGTTCGGTATTTAAGGATGAAAGCTTGTTGTCGAACTTGCTGTATTTTTGTTTGAGCGTACTTCCTGTAAACCCAATGGTCCAAACAAACTTTCCGGGTTGGAAAATAGGCGAGTAGTTAACCGTGGCTTCCA
>JBCNPG010000050.1:0-10732 GCA_039593445.1 Pedobacter sp. | reverse complement strand
CCGTACCGCTGGGCAATGCCATCGGGCCTACAGAATTAGATATTGCCAGCGTAGAAATTACACCGGGTGCGGCATCGGCATTATATGGCATGAATGCCATTAACGGCATGGCCAACCTGCTCACCAAAAGCCCGTTTTTGTATCAGGGACTTAGCTTTTACCAAAAAACAGGCATCAACCATGTAGGGGGTACCGGAAGGGAATTGAGCAACCTGACCGAAACGGCTTTCCGCTATGCCAAGGCTTTCAACAATAAATTTGCCTTTAAAGTCAATTTTAGCTACCTCAGGGGCACCGACTGGCTAGCCGATACCAAGACCAATCAAAACCCCAATAACCTGAATACCGCCAATCCATCGTTCCCAGAGCTCAATGCCGATGCAGATAATCCAGCCTATGATGCCTGGAACAAATACGGCGATGATAGTGGCAGCAATGCCGTAACTCTGACCGGACTTACCATTCCTGGCCACACAGGAAGCCAGAGCATTATTGTAAGACGTACCGGCTACTGGGAAAAGGATGTGGTAAAGCCTACCGTTGATAACCTTAAATTCGATGCCTCTTTGCATTACCGTTTGGGCGACAATGCGGAACTTTCTTACGGTTACCGCATTGGCAAAATGGACGGGGTTTTTCAGCGTGGCAACAAAATCCAGCTTGATAACGTCATTGTGCAGAACCATAAACTGGAGCTCAAAGGGTCTAATTATTTTGTAAGAACTTATGTTTCTTTAGAAAATACCGGAGATTCTTATAACATCAAGCCTTTGGTTGATAATTTGGATATTACCAGTGGGGGAACCAACAGCGTATGGGGTGCCAAATACAAAACTGCTCTGCAGAATGCGCTGAACAATGGCGCCTCATTGGCCGATGCCTTGCGTATTGGGCGTACAGCCGCCGATGCCAGCAGGGTAGTTCCTGGCACACCGGCTTTCGAAGAATTGAAGAATACCATTATTGCCATCAACAACTGGGACCACAAAGCCGTGGTAGGCGGCGATGCGCCTGCAACTGGTGGCGCCTGGCTAAGCCAAAAAAGCCATACTTATCACGCTGATGGCCAATTGGACCTCTCGCACAAAACCAAGGTATTTAACCTTTTGCTGGGTGCGGATGCCCGTATTTATGAGGTAGTGCCCGATGGCAACAACTTTGTGGATTTTAAAAGACCAGTTGCAGATAGGAACAAGCCTTTGCCCGACGGCAGTTTTGGCGACAATGTGTACTACAAGAAGTTCGGTGCCTTTGCCCAAGTAACCAAGACCTTTTTTGAAGAGAAGCTGAAATTGTTTGGCTCTTTGCGTGTGGATTACAATCCCGAATTTACCGCCAAGCTCAATCCGAGGGTGGCTGCGGTGTATACGCTGGCCCAAAAGCATAATTTTAGGGTGTCTTTCCAAAACGGCTATCGTTTTCCTGCGTTGTTCGAGGCCATTTCTTTTGTTAACAACGGCAATATCAGACGTGTAGGCGGTTTGTCGTACATTAACGAGGGATTGAACTACCTCGACAATTCCTATACCCTAAACTCTATCAACAATTTCAATGCGGCGGTAAACAAAGATGTAGCTGGCGGGTTAACAACCAATGCGGCTGCGTTGAAGAATAGAAGCCTGCTCGAAGTAACCAATCTATCGGCAACAAGGCCAGAACGTATCAATTCTTTCGAATTTGGGTATAAAAGCGTATTGCTAGACAATAAGCTGGTATTGGATATCGATGCCTATGTGAATCAGTACAACGGGTTTTTGGGACAGGTAGAAGTTGCCGTCCCTTATGCCAGCGGACTAAGTTCACAGGTTAGGGTAGGATCTGACGAAGCGGTAATCGCCATGGTACAATCGAACAGAAACACGCAGCAAACACGCTACAGGGTATATACCAATGCCAAGAACCAATATAATAACTACGGCTCGTCATTGGGTTTGACCTATAATTTCTATAAACAGTTTACCATAGCCGGAAATGTAAACTATAACGATATTTCGGAAAACAAGAACAAAGATGTATTTGTAACCGGGTTTAATACGCCTAATTGGGCGACCAATATTTCTTTTGGCAATCGGGAAATCGTAAAGAATTTGGGCTTTAACGTATTGTGGAAATGGCAACAGGCCTTTTTGTGGGAAAGCCCCTTGGTTAATGGCCAAGTACCGGCATTCAATACTTTCGATGCACAGGTTACTTACCGCATTCCCCAAAACAAGGCTACCATTAAATTGGGTGGTACCAATATCTTCAATAAAAACTATGTGCAGTATGCAGGCGGGCCAACTTTAGGTGGTCTTTACTATGTGGCTGTCACTTTCGATGGCTTGTTGGTGAAGTAGGTAGAAGCCAATAGTCCATAGCGGATAGTCTGGTCAATTGTTTGATTAACTACAGACTATTGCCACTGGCTATGGACTATCTACTATTTTCATACTTTTGTATCAAAATTGAAAATATGAAATCCATCTGCGTGTATTGTGGTTCAAACTTTAATGGCGACCCCATCCTTCAAAAAGCGATAGAAGATCTGGCTTTTATCTTGGCCGATCAACAGATTACCCTGGTGTATGGTGGCGGAAGCGTTGGTGTAATGGGGGTATTGGCCAATAAGGTGCTCGAGCAGCAAGGCCAAGTGATTGGCGTTATCCCGCAGTTTTTGATGGATAAGGAAGTTGGCCACAAAGGCCTAACGCAGCTCGTCGTTACCGAAAACATGCATCAGCGCAAGCAAAAAATGGCCGATTTATGCGATGGATTTATCATTCTGCCCGGTGGTTTTGGCACTTTGGAAGAATTTTTTGAAGTCTTAACTTGGTTGCAGCTCGGTTTGCATGCCAAACCGATAGGGGTGCTGAATGTCAATGGGTTTTACGATCCCTTGTTCCAGCAAATGGATGTTATGGTACAACACCGATTCTTAAAGCAGGTAAACAGAGACTTGGTTTTTAATGAAACAGAAGCTTCGGTACTGGTCGAAAAAATGAAAAATTTTACCGCCAAGCCAGACGATGTTTGGTTCAGGGACCGGAACTTGGCTTAATAAACTCTATAAAAAATTATCCTTGGTAATTTCCCAGGTCCAGGGTTTTTTAAAATCGTTGAGGGTACGCAGGTCGGTAAAATACAGGATCTCTTCGCTGGTGATGTTGGCGGCATTCCGAGAAAACAAATTGCCGTCTACCTGTTTAAGCCTGCGGTCTACAAAATCGTAGGTTTTGTCGCTCATTTCGCCAGAAGTAATGTTGTAGTACGTGTTGCTGGCTTTTATCAGTGCCCATTGCTTGTGCTGGTATTTAAATTCGTAAGCCAATTTCCAGCGCCAATCGCTGCCACCTTCAAACAAGAGGTTCAGGGTATTGTTCCTGATGCTCAGTTCCCTAAAAGGCTCGCCCAAGGCACCCCCTTCTTCAGATCGCAGGATGAAATTATTGTTCTGCAAAACCAATTGATAGCCGTTTGATGCCTTTTGCTTAAAAAAGATGCCCAAGATGCGGGGTTTTTGAAATTCCTTGATCAATTCGGTTTCACTATCGCCATAGGCTCTTCTTTCGGTAACCGGAAAATTATATTCCAGCACCAATGCCATATCTTCCAAACCATCATTATTCAGGTCGCCATAAGCCGTATCAATGGCTTTCCAGTTATGGGGAACAAAGGTTCCAATGGTTTTGCCTTGTGTAGGCAGTTTGGGGTAGCTAAAGGTTTGTGCCTTGGCTAATTGAAAGCAGATACAAAAAACAAAAATCAGGTAGCGCATCTCTAATACAACGCTCAAAAAAACAAATTAGCATATCAACGTTCCTAAACTAAATACCAAACAGGGTTTTAGTTTTAAGAATATAGCCGCTAACTTGCTCGCTTGAACCTGGCCCCGTTAAAATTAAACCGGCCAAGGCCTCTTCTAACCAAATTATAAACAAATAGATGAACATAGAATTCAACAAGAACGAAGATGCCAACAAGCAACTGGTGTACGAATTAAAAACCAGGCTTAAAACAATATACAGTGGCGGCGGGGAGAAGAGTGCCCAAAAGCAAAAGGAGAAAGGCAAAATGCTGGCCAGGGAACGCATCAAATACCTGATAGATGACGATCGCGAGTTTTTGGAATTGGCCGCCTTTGCGGCCGATGGCATGTATGCGGCCGAAGGGGGCTGCCCGAGTGCGGGCGTAGTGGCCGGCATTGGCTATGTTTCGGGAAGGCAGTGCATGATTGTGGCCAACGATGCCACCGTAAAGGCAGGTGCCTGGTTTCCAATGACCGCTAAAAAGAACCTGAGGGCGCAGGAAATTGCCATGGAGAACCGCTTGCCGATTATTTATTTGGTAGACAGCGCCGGTGTTTATTTGCCTATGCAGGACGAGATCTTTCCGGATAAGGAACATTTTGGCCGTATTTTCAGGAATAATGCCATCATGTCGTCAGAAGGTATCGTACAGATTGCTGCAATTATGGGTTCTTGCGTGGCTGGGGGGGCTTACCTGCCCATCATGAGCGATGAAGCCATGATTGTTGACGGTACGGGTTCTGTTTTTTTGGCGGGCTCTTACCTCGTTAAATCGGCCATTGGCGAAAGCGTAGATAACGAAACGTTGGGAGGCGCTACTACCCACTGCGAAATTTCGGGGGTTACCGATTACAAGCATCCGAATGATCAGGCCTGTTTGGATAGCATCCGGAACATCATGAGCATGTTGGGAGCACCTCAGCAGGCTGGTTTTGACAGGATAAAACCGGCCAGTCCAAAGCTCGACGAACAGGAAATTTATGGTATTTTGCCCGATAACAGGGAAAAACCTTACGAAATGAGGGATATCATTCATCGCTTGGTCGACAATTCCGAATTTGAAGAATATAAGGCATTGTATGGCCAGAGCATTGTTTGTGGCTTGGGCCGTATCGATGGTTGGGCCGTGGGCATTGTAGCCAATCAGCGCAACGTAGTCAAGTCTAAAAAAGGCGAAATGCAGTTTGGTGGCGTAATCTACTCCGACAGTGCCGATAAGGCAACCCGTTTCATCATGAACTGCAACCAGAAGAAGATACCATTGGTGTTTTTGCAAGATGTAACCGGTTTTATGGTCGGCAGCAGGTCAGAACAGGGCGGCATTATTAAAGATGGGGCTAAAATGGTAAATGCGGTAGCCAATTCGGTCGTGCCCAAATTTACCATTGTGGTAGGGAATTCGTATGGGGCAGGCAATTATGCCATGTGTGGCAAGGCTTATGATCCAAGGCTGATTTATGCCTGGCCAAGTGCCAAGATTGCGGTAATGGGAGGTGCGCAAGCTGCCAAGGTTTTGCTGCAGATCCAGCAGGCTTCGTCGAAAGCCAAGGCAGAGGCGCCCGATCCCGAAAAAGAGAACGAATTGCTCAAGCAGATCACAGACCGCTACAACAGCCAAACTACGCCATACTATGCGGCAGCTAGGCTTTGGGTTGATGGGGTTATCGATCCTTTGGAAACCCGGAAAGTGATTTCGATGGGTATCGAAGCGGCCAACCAATCGCCTATTCAAAAACCTTTTAACGTGGGCGTAATCCAAACCTGATTTTTAATAGGAATAAAGCCGTAGGCATATGATAGCCATCTCCCTGGGCCGACTTTTGAAAAATCCCGATGGTTTTGTATATTGCTTTTGCAAATGAAAAATATCCTATTCTCGTTTTTGATGCTGGCCTGCCTCGGTGTTAGGGCGCAGGTGAGGCCAATCTACTTTATTGCCGATTCGATAACCACCGATAAGAGCAAGGCTACGCATTACGGCGTTTATGGAAAGATCAGTACCGATACCTTATGGACATTTAAATTGTACGACCTTCGCAACAACCTGGTACAAGTTGGCACTTTTGCCGACTCTTTGCTGATGGTGCCTGTAGGCAAATTTTCATACTACAGTTCTGTAGACAGCTTTAATGATGACCATAATACCCATTTCTACTTCAAGCAAACCGATCGTTTCTTGGCAGAACAAGGGCTGTATACAGCTGGCAAAAAAAGCGGTAGGTGGATCGAATTCTTCCCCGATGGCAAAATCTTGAGCATTACAGTATACCTGGCCGGACTAAAACATGGCGAGTACAAGCTGTTTAACGAACGGGGCAAGTTGTTGGTGGCTGGCCAGCATGCGCTGGATTTGCGGGACGGCGAGTGGAAATATTTGGATGGCAAAAAAGAGATTTATAAATCAGGCGAATTGATAGCCATTAAATAAGAAATGGCAACAAAAAATAGTTTTTAATGAAGAAATATCTGATTCTTGTTGTTTTGGGCATATTTGGACTTGTTTCGAAAGCCCAAAAACCGATTTATTTCATGGGCGATGGCGTTGTAAACGATGCTTCAAGAGCTACCTCCTATGGTATCTACGGCAAGCTGAGTAATGAAGAGATCTGGGTACTTAAAAGGTACGACCTTGATGACAACCTGATGCAAACAGGTTCGTATAAAGATGAAAACCTGACCATTCCTCATGGACAGTTTATTTTCTATATGGACCTGGCCTATTTCAACTTGTTAGGCAAAGAAAACTTCAAATTGCGGGATAAAACCCGTTTTAAATATCAGGAGGGCTCTTTTGTAGATGGCTTGGAACAGGGCACATGGACTTTGTTCTATCCCGATGGCAATATCCTCAATATTCAGAACTATAAAAACGGCAAGCTGGATGGAGAGTTTAAGACATTGGATAGGTATGGCAGGGTTATCGCAACTGGCCATTTTGTAGACGGCAAAAAGGAAGGCGAATGGATTACCGAAAAAGGTACAAAGATAGAAACCTATGAACAGGATGTCCTCAAATCGACCAGGCCCATCAAGGCCAGAAAAGAGAAACAACAAACCAAAAGTTAGGCAATGAAAAAGCTTCTTTGGTTATTTTTCTGGCCGGTTTCTGTTTGCTTTGCCCAAACGGCTTCCACTATTCACGAACAGGCCATCGTGGTTGATACCCACGGCGATATCCTGTTCAACCAAATTAAATCAGGCATTGATATAGGCCAATTACAGGCTACGGGCAATTTTGACTTGGTAAGGGCCAGAAAAGGCGGACTTGATGTACAGGTATTTTCCATCTGGTGCGATGAAACCGGAGGCTTTGCGGTTGCCAATCGAGAAATAGATTCGCTTTATAGCCTGATCAAGCGCCATCCTCAACAAATCGCTTTGGTTAAAAATGCCAAAGAGCTCTTGCAAGCTGTTAAAGACAAGAAACTGGCGGCCATGATTGGGGTAGAAGGTGGGCACATGATCGAAAACGACCTGAACAAATTGGAGGCTTTGGCCAAACGGGGCATGATTTACCTGACCTTGACCTGGAACAATAGCACCTCTTGGGCCAGTTCTGCAGCAGATGAAACCAGCGGAAAGGTAAAACCGGCTGTTGCTGGACTTAATGAACTGGGCAAAAAGGTGGTTCGCCGACTTAATGAATTGGGGGTGCTCGTAGACCTCTCGCACGTGGGCGAAAGGACCTTTTTCGATGCCATTCAAACCTCAAGTAAGCCTGTATTGGTATCGCATAGCTGTGCATACGCCTTGAATCCGGTGGCCAGAAACCTTAAAGACGAACAGATCAAGGCTGTAGGCAGGAACGGAGGCGTAATTTCGCTCAACTTTTACAGCGGCTTTCTAGATTCTACTTTTGATGCCAAGCAAAAACGCTTTTTGGCCAAATACGGCGACGAACTCAAAACCCTAAGCAACAAATATGGGCGCAGCAATGCCATCGATACGCTGATTGCCCTGCATAGGCAAGATGCCGATGCCACACGGCCTTCCATTGAATTGCTAATTGATCATATCGACTATATCGTGAAGCTCATTGGGATAGACCATGTAGGCCTGGGTGCCGATTTTGACGGTGCCGAATCGTTTCCATTAGGCATGGATAGCGTAGCCGACTACCCGAAGGTAACAGCAGCTTTGCTGAAGAGAGGCTATTCGAAAGATGCGATCGAAAAAATATTGGGTGGCAATTTTATCCGTTTGCTCAAAGCCAATGGGCGTTGACGATCTATGCCGCGTCACTCATGCAACTATTGGCAATGCTTATAGGTTTATAGTTGAAATTTATTGATTTTCCATCTTAAATTCACATTTTAGCGGAGAGTTGTGCCATCAAAACTTAAACCGTATTTTTGTATAAATTTTTAAACATAATGTCTCAAGAACAAGAAATAGAACACGTAAAATGTCTGATTATCGGCTCTGGCCCTGCGGGCTATACCGCCGCCATTTATGCTGCCCGTGCAGACCTGAACCCGGTGATGTATACCGGCATGGAAATGGGTGGACAGCTCACCCAAACCACCGATGTAGATAACTTTCCTGGTTATCCTAACGGAATTATGGGGCCAGAAATGATGGAAGACTTCAGGAAACAGGCCGAACGTTTTGGTACACAGATCCGTTTTGGTTACGTAAGTTCTGTTGATTTTTCGGCCATGCCGCACAAAGTAGTGGTTGATGAAATTAAAACCATCACGGCTGATACTGTGATCATTGCAACTGGAGCCAAGGCCAAATGGTTGGGCTTGCCTAGCGAACTGCAGTACAACGGTTTTGGTGTTTCTGCCTGCGCCGTATGCGATGGCTTTTTCTTTAAAGGTCAGGATGTAGCCATTGTTGGTGCTGGCGATACCGCGGCCGAAGAAGCTACTTATTTGGCCAAACTATGCAATAAGGTGTACATGCTCGTGCGCCGGGACGAATTCAGGGCTTCGAAAGCCATGGTTCATCGCGTGCTGAATACGCCGAACATCGAAGTGATCTACAATACCGAAACCACCGAGATTATTGGCAATGGCAAAAATGTAACTGGGGTGCATGTATTTAACCATCAAACCAAAGAATCGAGAACTTTGGATGTTGAAGGGTTCTTTGTGGCTATTGGACACAAGCCCAATACCGATATTTTTAAAGGCTGGTTGGATATGGACGAAACAGGCTACCTGAAAACCATTCCTGGAACTTCTAAAACCAATATCGAAGGCGTATTTGCCTGTGGCGACGTACAAGACCATTATTACCGTCAAGCGGTAACCGCTGCGGGTTCTGGCTGTATGGCAGCCCTAGATGCCGAACGCTATTTGGCGGCCAAAGGCGATGTGGTTAAAGTAACTGCCTAATACCCTAAAATTTAAATAAGCGATATCAAGTATTCAGAAAGCGTTGCCAAATTGGCAACGCTTTTTGTTTTTGGAATGGGTTCAATGCTTTTGGCATTGGCTTAAATTTTATATCTTGTGGACTTAACCACATACAACCATGAAAAAACTGATACCTATTCTTTTCCTCGCTTTAGTGACTCTGCAAAGCCGAGCGCAAACAGACGTAAATTTGGGAATTATTCCTGTTCCCGTATCCATCCAAAAATCAAATGGCAGCTTTCATTTAAGCAAAACCGTAGTTTTGGTAAGCAATGAAGCCGAAAATGCCAAATCGGCCGATTTGTTGAATGCCTTTATTGTTACCAAGGGCGGTTTCGCCTTGCGGGAGGCCAAAACCATAGACAAAGGCCAAAAAGCCGTTGTTTTGACTTCCGTAGGGGCCGACAAATTGCCTGCCGAGGGTTATACCATTAAAATTACGCCAAACGAGATCAAGGTAACCGGCAAAGGCGCTGGGCTTTTTTATGGCGTGCAATCGCTGATGCAGCTGATGCCCGAAAAGGCACAGGACAAGATTGTTGTTCCGGCGGTAGAAATCAACGACTATCCGCGCTTCAAGTACAGGGGGCTTCACCTCGATGTAGGACGCCATTTCTTTCCGGTTGCTTTCGTGAAGAAATACATCGACCTGATGGCTCAATATAAGCTCAATACTTTCCATTGGCATTTAACCGAAGACCAAGGCTGGAGGATCGAAATCAAGAAATATCCGAAACTGATCAGTGTGGGCAGCAGCCGAAACGGAACCATCATAGGTAATTATCCGGGCACTGGCGGCACCGACAACGAGGTGTACAAAGGTTATTATACCCAAGACGAGGTTAAAAGCATTGTGGCTTATGCCGCATCAAAATACATCAATGTTATCCCCGAAATCGAAATGCCGGGCCATGCCTCGGCCGCTATTGCCGCCTATCCAGAATTGAGTTGCTTTCCCGACAGGGATACCTTCGTGAGTGATAAAACGCCTTGGTCGGGCAGCCGAAAAGGCAAACAGGTGCAACAGACCTGGGGTGTTTTCGACGATGTTTTTGTACCTACTGAAAATACCTTCAACTTTTTACAGGACGTGCTGGACGAAGTAATGGCCCTGTTCCCTTCAAAATACATTCATATCGGTGGCGACGAGTGCCCCAAAGAGTATTGGAAGCAATCGCCGTTTTGCCAACAGTTTATTAAAGACAACAACCTGAAAGACGAACATGGCCTGCAAAGCTATTTTATCCATCGCATAGAAAAATACATCAACAGCAAAGGCCGTTCGATCATTGGATGGGATGAGATTTTAGAAGGTGGCTTGGCTCCAAATGCTACCGTCATGAGCTGGAGGGGCGAGGCTGGCGGCATCGAAGCGGCCAAGCAAAATCACGATGTGATCATGACCCCAGGTTCTGCCGGAATGTATTTTGACCATAAACAATCCGAATCGCCAGATGAACCCCTAACCATTGGCGGTTATGCACCTTATACCAAAACCTATGCCTACGACCCTGTTCCAAAAGAGCTGTCGGCCGACCAGCAAAACCACATCATCGGTGTGCAGGGCAACGTATGGACCGAGTA
>JBCNPG010000005.1:0-15793 GCA_039593445.1 Pedobacter sp. | reverse complement strand
TGAGGCCTACGATATGGCCGCAGCCACCTTTTTGCAAGGCCGTAAGGTTCTCGGCGACGACCAGCTCTTTCTGTACGAACTGCTGAGCATCTACCGTTTCAAAAAAGACAAGCTGGCGCTTATCCAGGAATATGTTAACGCCCTGGCCCTTACTCCTCAGCTGCAGCTGCAGGCGCAAAACGTACTGGCTTCTGTTTTCGAAAGCAATGCAGATTACCAGCTGCTGCAAACGGCCCTGCTTAAAAAGATCCAAAAAGATCCTCAGGCAGAGGTTTATACCGAAATGCTCATTTGGCAATACATACAGCAGCAGGAATATGAAATGGCCTTGCGGCAGCTCATTGCCCAAGATAAACGGACCAAAGGCGATGGCTCGCTGCTTTACAATACAGCCAACACTTTTGTAGCCAACAAAGCCTATACCATCGCCATCAAGGCTTACGAATACATCCTGACCAAGGGTACCGAAAGCGATTTCTACCTGCCTGCCAAAATCGAGCTGATCAATGCCAAATATCAGCTGGCCATTAACGGCAAGTTCGACAAACCTGCCATCCAGGCACTGGCCGATGAATATGTAGCCATTTTGGCCCAATACGGCAAAACCCCACAAAGCCTCTATGCCTTACAAAGATTGGCCTACCTGCAGGCTTACTACCTCAACGATTTAAAAAAAGCAGAAGCTACCCTCGAAGAAGGGCTTAAGATACAGCGAATCCAGCCAACAGATATGGCCCAGCTTAAAATGGACCTGGGCGATATTTACATCCTGACCAAGCAACCTTGGGAAGCCATTCTGGTTTACGAACAAGTAGCCAAGCAATTTGAAAACCAGCCCATGGGCAACGAAGCCAAATACCGATCGGCCAAGCTGTTCTTCTATGTGGGCGATTTCCAATACGCCAAATCGCAGGCCGATGTATTAAAGGCTTCAACGTCGCAGCTGATCGCCAACGATGCCCTTAACCTCAGCTTGCTCATTTCAGACAACCTGCAAAACAAAAACGACAGTTTGGCACTCAAAATGTATGCAGATGCCGATATGTTGCAGTTTATGAATCGCAGCAACGAAGCATTGGTTAAGCTGGACAGTATCGACGTTGCTTTTCCGAACAATAGCCTGACTGATGATATTTTAATGGCCAAAGCCAAAATCTATATCAAAACCAATGACCTGGATAAAGCGGTAAACATGCTCAAAGCCCTGATAGAAGCACACCATGACAGCATTTGGATTGACGATGCGCTTTTTACCCTGGCCGACCTGTACGACAAAAAGCTGGATAAGCCCGACGAAGCAAAAAAACTGTATCAGCAATTGATGAACGACTATCCTGGAAGCATGTTCAATGCCGAAGCCAGAAAACGCTTTAGAAACATCCGAGGTGATAATGTAGGCACATAATCCTATCTTTGTGCATGCTTTTATACAACGTAACCGTAATTCTTGAAGATTCCGCTGCCAGCGAATGGTTGCAGTGGATGCAGGAGACCCATATACCCCAGGTAATGGCTACTGGCAAATTCGTATCTAACCGTCTGCTCAAGGTATTGGATTCGCCCAATGAGGGACAAACTTTTTGCGCGCAATATGTAGTTGAAGACCTCGCAAGCTATGAGGCCTATAGAACCATGCATTCGCCTGCCCTACAGGCCGATATGCAAGCCCGCTTCGAAAATAGATTTGTAGCTTTTCGTACCTTGATGCAATACGTAGACTAAATGAATATTATAGAAACACCCATCAAAGACCTTCTGGTTATCGAGCCCAAAGTATGGAAAGATACCAGGGGCTATTTTTACGAGAGCTATAATGCCAAGGCCTTCGAAGCCGCCGGGATCCATGCCGTTTTCATACAAGACAACCAATCTTTTTCACAAAAAGGAACTTTGCGCGGACTACATGCACAAGCACCGCCATTTGCACAAGGCAAACTGGTAAGGGTAATCCAGGGAAGTGTACTCGATGTAGCCGTAGACATCAGGAAGGATTCGGCTACTTATGGCCAGCATTTTACCATTGAGCTTTCTGGCGAAAACCATAAGCAGCTTTGGATGCCTCCAGGCTTTCTGCATGGCTTTTTAACGCTAGAGAACAATACGATTTTCACTTATAAGGTAACCAATTACTACGATAGGCATTCGGAGATTGGCGTGATGTGGAATGATCCCGCCCTCAACGTGAATTGGGGCAATATTGAGCGCAGCGAAATATTTCTTTCAGACAAAGACTTGCTCCTGGGCGATTTTAAGTCGCTGGCAAGTCCGTTCTAAAACCAACAGCCCTATCCACGATTTGTAGATAGGGCTGTTCGGTTATTGGGCAGGTCCCAACAAGTGTTTTATTGTTTAATCAAATCGTACAGCTCGTCTAATTTTGGCGAAAGCACGATTTCTATCCTGCGGTTCTTGCTGCGGTTTTCGGCCGAGGTATTCGGTGCCAAAGGTTGAAACTCTCCTTTGCCCGTAGCGGTCATCCTTACGCTCTCTACTTTTTGCTCCTCCGTTAGGAAACGAACTACCGAAGTGGCACGCAATACGCTCAAATCCCAGTTGTCTTTGATCTGGCCCAAATTGTTGATCTTTTGCGAGTCGGTATGGCCCTCAACGGCAATATTGATTTCAGGTTGCTGTTTCAATACCGTAGCCAGCTGCGTCAAGGCCTGTTTGCCTTTCTCGTCTATAATGATACTGCCTGATGGGAACAGCAATTTATCAGTTAGCGAAACATATACCTTGCCGTTCTTGATCTCAACGGTAAGGCCGTTTTTGGTAAAGCCCAACAATGCTTCCTGCAGCTTGGCCTTCAATTGGTTGGTTGCTTCGTCGCGTTTGCGTAAAATCTCCTCTACTTCTTTTAAGCGCTGTTCGCGTTTTTTTAAGTCGGCCGATAATTTATTGATTTCGGATGAGCTGTTGCTTCTCAGCTTGGCATAATTGCCGTCCATTTCGGTGTATTTGGATCTCAAATCGGCCAGTTGACCATTTAAAGAAGCGGTATCAGCCTTTAAGCGCGCTATCCTTTGTTCGAGGCTTTCGTTTTTAAGCTGCGATTCGGTCCACCCGGTATTGAGCGAATCTTGTTTGGCCAATAAAGCCTTGTATTTTTTCGGCGACAGGATAACACAGGAACTAAAAGCGGTAAGGAATAAGGCAAATGCTGCCAAAAGGCCGATTTTTTTCATCAGAATTTAAGAATTTAGGTTAAAAATGTGTGTGTACCACAACTAGGAGGCTGTGGCTTTTCTCAAAAATAGCATAAATGGTTGGATAGTAGCAAAAGCAGTTTTCAACTTATCCACGATGGTAGGCTTTAAAAACTCCGAATCGGCAATCGGACACATGGCCGCAAAGCTTTTAAGCTTAAGCCATTCGATTTGAGGGTGGTTGGGCTCGTAGCCTTTGGGTGCTTTTTTTAACTTACCCTCTTCGCTGAGGCGAAACATGGCTTTAAAATCAGGATGATTGATGATTTCCAAAAATTCCGCTCCATTGTAATCGATTTCTTCCCGAACCATTTTCAGGATATGAGGCTCGGGTTGCCAAAACCCCGCTCCAAAGAAACAGTTTCCAGGTTCGATGTGCAGGTAATAGCTCTGTGTAGTTTCGTTGTAGCCCTTAATGTCGAAGGCAATGCCATAATGTTTTTTATAGGGATCTTTGTTGGGGCTGAACCTGATATCGCGATAAATGCGCAACAGTGCCTTTTTAGGTTCGATAGTGGCCGAAAATTCGGGATCGATAGTAGCCAGCTCTTTGATCAAGGTCGCAATGAAAGGGAAAAGAACTGCCTTGGCCTCTTCATAACGATGCTTATTGGCGGCAAACCACTCGCGGTTATTGTTTTGGGCAAGGTCTTTGATGAAATCGAAGGTTTTTTTATTTAACATCTGCCTATTTCTTTTAGGGTTCTGGAGATTAAATTATTTACTGCCAGTTGCAAACCATTAACCGAAAAGCTTCAACTAACTGGCAACTACTTATCATATTCAGGCTTATACTTGATTTTGGGCGATAAATAATGTAGTAAAATCACCCGTGAATATCGGTAATTAAAGGGCGATAACAAAAGCGATCCCAAAAATATGACACCCACATACAGCCACAGCGAATCGAAATCCAAGCGGCCAGAAAAATGATAGGTAGCCAGTCCCATGGCAATCATTTCGGCCATGTTCATGGCATAGCTTACGTACATGGCTGCATAGAAATAGCCGGGCTCAACTTCATAGCGAAGTTCGCAAACGGGACAATGGTGCAAGGTTTTTTGGATATTGAAGCCATATAGGCTTCCGGCAAATATCGGACCGCGCCTGCACTGCGGACACCTGGCCTTGAAAACGGCATACAGCTTAGCGGTTTTCTTCATGGCTGCATGTGTTTCAAAAGGGAGTTAGTTTTCTGTGTTTAAAGTAGGGGAAGAAGCCTTTTTGCGGTAGTTTTTATACCACATGAATCCAACACCTGCAATCAGCAGATATGGAATGGCCAACAAGTAGACTACGCCGTCGTTAATGCCTTTGGTTTGGTTGTTGCCATTCTTCGTACCCTGCTCTGCGTTGATGGTACACATCGAACACTGTGCCTTTGCTTCAGGCATCAAAGCAAACCCTAGCATAAGGATGTACAAGAAAACAATGGCTTTTTTCATTGAGGCAAATATAAGCAATATTGCTTAGGCCCCGAATAAAAATAGTGTCATAAAAAAGCCTCCCGATTGCGGGAGGCTTGAAGAGTTTTAAGGTGCTCGATGATATACCGCCAAAGCCACCCCTGCCACAATATAATGGCATTGAGGAACTGTCATTGGAATTACATTTGGATAGTATCCGTCTGGAACGAATGTTGTAAAAGCACTATCAGAATAATACTTATTGTCTAGAGAATTAAAAAATATCGATGTAAATCTAAGAACACGACTATTCGCGTCTACTACTTCTTTGGCCGTCGTAAGATATGTTGTTGAAGATGGCAATGGACCATCTAATAATTTCGATGCAATATCTATTTCAATCAATTCAGGATTTTCTCCTGGCCCACTATCTGAAACACATTGTACAAACTCGTATATCGCGTAAGCGAGCGCAACATAGCCTAAGTACTTTAGGCCGATAAATCTTAGCGCCTGTACTGCAGTTGATGCTGACATACCTACGGTAAAGGCTTTTGCAATCAAACTATAAGCTTGCTGAAATCCAAGTGCTGATACTGCGCAATGTACCCATCTAGGCGTTTCGCCACTAGCAGATGCTTCAATATTCGCAGCTCGATAAATAACTTCAAGCATTGCTTTTTGTTGAGGGGTAAAATTTAGAATATAATTCTGTTCTTCTGCACTTAAGGCTGCCCATTCTGGAGTACCTGAGATTTGGAGAATCAGGCTATTGTATAATGATGTACCTGAACTAACGAAAGGGTCTGTTAGACTAATGGCTTGGAGTTCTGTCAAGTTCTGTAAATCCAATGGTGTAAGTGTTTCAAAAGCATCGAAATCAGGAGATGAAAGTCCTTGGCCTTCACTTGAAGGTATATTAGCTTTCTTCGCCAAAATCAATCTTTTACTTTCTGGATCATTTGACTTTAGGCTAGCTTCTTTTTTACAGCTTGTTACGAAAGTTAAACACAGTAGTATCGTCAAGTAAGCAATTCGTTTAATAGAACGAAAAAATTCGATTGGTTGTTTCTTCATCATACGGTTTAAATGTTAGAGTTATCCATAAATTTAAATTACGGCAACCAATAAGTCAAAAATGTAAAAAAAAAGAGCACCCCTATGTACTTTAGTACATCCAATAAAAAAGCCTCCCGGTTTTGCGGGAGGCTTGAGCACTAATTTATAATTAACTATTGAAGGGTGCCTGTAAAAGTAAAGGTTGGGTTTTCAATACTCTTGAACTGGGCAAGCACAGTTCCTGAAGGATCATTGTAATAGTCGATGTTGAAGGTATCTACATTGAGGCGTTGTGCCAAAAGCGATGCCATAAAAGGCACGATAATGCCCCCATTGCCATCGGCATCCACATAGGTGAACTTAAACACCCCATTGTCTGATCGGGTATAGGTATAATTGATCGTACCCACATATGGTGTAGTGTTTTGTGGCATATTAACCTTTAAAGTCATCTTTTTAGATGCATTATTAAAGGCATAAGACATCTGTTCTAAACGTAGGGCATAACCGCCAGTTAACATTTTATTGGCCGCATCTGCTCTTCTAGTTACATAATCTGTTCCCCATCCTGGTGCGGTAGTTGCGTTGGCTACGGTTACCGATGCATATCCGGTTCCGATTAAGAGCCATAATGGCGTGATAGGCGTTGGATTGCTTTTTACAACATACTCCTTGCCCGTAGAATCGTACATGACCAAAGTTGCAGCATCTTTCCAGAAAAACCTGACGAACTTAATACCCTGATAAACCAAGCCACCACCTAGAAGGTCGGCCCCATCTAATGTGAAGGCAAATTTTGCCGAAGCACTGCCTACGGTTATTCCATCGGCTAAAACACCCGTAAAAGTTACTCTTTTACCAGCAGCCAAATTATTTGTGGCATTGATGCTGATACCAGCTTTTATGGTAGTCGAACCGCTTACCACTTCTACATAAGGATACTTAACCGTAGTAAAAAAATTCTTCAGCTTGTTAATAGCCGTGAGGTAATCTCCATTCGTATAAGCAGTTTTTTGAGCTGCCGTGGCCTTTACCATTTTAAGTGGCTGTCTATATTTTTTACCTATAAAGAAAATACTGTCGCCATTCATTCGGTCATAGGTAAACTCGATATCGCTACTATAGCCCACTTTCGCTGTGCCACCCAAAATAGCTGCATTGGGATCATCAAGCATTGAGATGTAGTTATAAGTATCGAACACCAGTTCCGTACCCATATCTTGTTTTACCCTATAGTATGACTTACCCAATGTTGTGGCCGATTCGTTAGTCATATCTCCAAGCATGGTTACACCTTGTTCATTATCAAAAGTGATAAAAAAGCCATAGCCACCACCTGCTAGGGTTGGCATGGTCGCGATCCACCCATTAGTTGCGCCTGTAAGCGTAGTAGAAACGAGTTTGATTTGATCAGCAGCACGTTCTTGTGGCGTTTTATCAAACTTTGGCACGTATGATGTCTTTTTGCACCCCATCATCACCGACAGGAATACAAATGCATATAATATTTTTTTCATCTTCATTAGTTTAGTAAGCCAGTGGTCCATAAAAATAGTTGGTAGGCGTATTCAATACGCTAAACCCGGCCAGTTTCATGTAGTCTTCAGGCACTACATTCACCGGTAACCAATCTGCCACAAAAGTATTGTTGGTCAGGTAGTCCAAAAACGGTTGCATTGATGCCCGGGTAAAGTTTGCATTTCCAACCCAAGGTGCAGTAGTACCTCCAGCAGTACCCGTTGTAAATTTTACCTGCTTGGTAGCTACTGTGGTGGCCATGTTAAAGGCATAAAAAGACTGGTAGGTGGTAGTGCCGCCAGTGAAATTTGTTTCAACGTACATGGCCGTCGGCGATGTAAAGTTGATCCTGAGAAAATTGAGCGTATACCCTTGCGCGGCAATCGCATTTTTTACCGAGGTGTAAAGCGCTTCAAAAGCGGTAGAGCCTTTGTACTTGATGTAATAATCGGCACCTGTATTAATGGTGAGTGTTTTAAAGGTTGGCACTGGAGCCGGAGCCGGATTTGGCAGCGGGGTAACCAATGGCGTACGGGCCTTGCTTAACCAGTAAGCAAAATTGCTTTCTTTCAGCCCGATACCGATCATGTACTGCTGCACTTCCATTTGCAACTTCTTAAAGTTGATGCCTAGGTTGTTGTAGTAGTTGATCACGTTGTTTTCTTTTTGGATAAACCTGGCCTTACCCGCTGTATTGGCAAAGTTGGCCCAATCGTCATACCAAACCTGTCCGTTGATCAACAACCAGCTGATGGTTTCGGCGTAATCTTCGGTTGATACACCGCTGGCATAACTGGTTACAAAACCATTTCTGCGCGCGGTATCTGTTGGTGTCTCGTTGTAGGGTTGTTTGTAAAAACCTTTCGAGATGCTTTCCCAATCGGTAGGGATCGGGATGATCTGGTTAAGGATGTGGCCAAACTCGTGGTGCATGATGCGTTGCCTGTCCCAAGCATAGAACTGGCCGGCAGGCAATGGCTGGTAATCGTTTACACCATACAAGGTAATCCTTCTTCCTGCGGCGGCAGTACCGGCTACGCCAGGATCGGAGGTATTTGCATAGGCATACGAACCGAACAACACCCATTCTTTAGGCATATAGGTCTTGGTAAAGGTTTCGCCGGCAATTTTGCGGTAGGGCGTAATGAAACCATCAAGCACCATTTGCATGGTGGGCTGTATGTTCTCCAGCTTGCTAGGTACTACGTTGGCAGTATTGCCATGGTAATACCTGTTGTACCTGTAAATAACGTCGATATTGTATTCGTCAAGGAAATTGGTTTTCAGCCACTGGTCTAATGGCGTATTGGTTCTTGGGTCATCTGGATTAAAAGTACTGTAATCCACGTTTAGCTTTTCTGTTTTGCGACAGGCAAACAACCCTATGGTTAGCAATAAAACTGCTGTTGTTTTAATTATATTTTTCATCTCTGCTTATCTAGGATTTAATTCAACACCTGAGGTTTTAACTTCTACCGGCAATTGGAAAAGGCGACGCGGATCTCCTGGTTTTAGCTCCCTAAAGGTTTCGGCGCCATCTGCTGCCAAATCATTATGAACCACTGTCAGGTCGCGGCGAATGATATCGAACCACCTGAGGCCTTCTTGCAGGAATTCTGCTTTTTTGGCATCCAATATGGCCCTGATCAGGCCTTGCTTGGCATCGGTAATGCTAGGGTAAAAGTTGCTGATCTTGGTTAAGGTTACTGCGTCGTTGGCCGGGTTGTAATTTACGATCCTCACGCTGTAAAAATCGTTGATATCCTTTAAAGCCAAATCGTTCATGCCCAACTCTGCATAAGCTTCAGCCCTGTTCATCAAGGTTTCATCAACTGTTAAGCCAGCAAAGGTAAGATAAGGATAACCTATATCTGGAGAGATATTAAAGAAGTTCTCCTTAAATTTATAGGACGTATAGTTGGGCACCCCATACGAAAGTACGTTGTTGGCCAAGGCTTTTCCGGTAACGTTTTGGCCTGCCGAAAACATTTTGGCCATTTTAGAACCGTAGCCATGGCGAGGTGTAGTACCGGTGCTGATGAAGCGGGCATAGGTAGAATAAGTACCCAACAACAACAGGTTGTATTTTTGTCCGCTACCCATGAAGTTGGTCAGGAAATCGGCAAAAGTCATGTTTTTTAGCGTAGTCGATATCGGACGCATGTTGTTTACAAAATCATTGCCAGGCACGGCTAGTGTAGCATGGTCTATTACTTTTTGCCACTCGCCTGTAAATAGGTAAAAACGCGAAGCAAATGCGTGCGCTGCCGCAGGCGTAAAATGGTATTTCGGAACTTTATAGGCCGATGCCTGCAACAAAGGCAAACCATCTTCCAGGTCTTTTTTGATCCTTTCGTAAGTACTGGCCACTGTACCTCTGCTGTAAGGCTGGATCACTTTGGTTTCTGGCTTATCTACATAAGGTACGCCGGGTGCAGTATTGGCACCACCGATTTTATAAGGCGTAGCAAACAAAGTGGCCAACATGAAGTGGGCGTAAGCCCTGCACACCAATGCTTCTCCCTTGTAAGGAAGGGCCCCGTTGCCCAGCTTATTGGTTTCTATCGATTCCAAAGCTTGGTTGGCGGCGGCAATAGCTTCATAGCAGGCGTTCCAGTAGGCGGTAGCGGTGTTTGTACCATCACCTATCCTATCTTGCCAGTTGTAAGGCAGATCGATTACATCAAACAAAGAACCTACACCTACGCCTTTGTCTTCGGCGTTATCTGAAGAGGCTTCGGTAAAGGTTAAATAATCGCGTGAAGGATAGGCTGTCGACACCAATTGCGACAGCTTTTCAACCGTATTGATCTCCGCACGGTTATCAGGCGATTGTTCTAAAAACTTCTTGCACGATGGCATCGCAAACAGCAACGTCACGCCAAGAGTGGTCCATAATATTTTATTCAATTTCATAATTTCTTTCAATTAAAATCCAACTTTTAACGATAAGGTATACTGTCTAGATACCGGCAAGGCCACACCACCAGAGTTATAGAATTCTGGATCCTGACCATTTAAGCGTTTATCAGAATACAGCAACAACAGGTTGTTGCCTACCAAAGATATCGAGGCACCAGACATGCCCAGTTTGCTGTAGAAGCTCTTAGGCAGGTTATAGCTTAAGGCTACTTGCCTCAACTTAATGTAATCGCCTTTTGCTACCCTTTCGGTAGAAAAGTTATACAAGTTATAGGCATACCTGATATCAACTGACGAACCATTGGCATCAACAATTTTCGATGCCGAAAGCGGATCCAAGATAGCAGGTACCGTGGTGAACTTCTCGTCGCCAGGCATTACCCATCTGTTTAACAAGTCGCGGCTCATTGAACTTATGTCGTTAAAGTTGCTGCTGATGTTTGGATTAAGCCTGATCATGTTGCCTGCAGAGAAGCCCAGCAAAGCTGACAAGGTAAAGTTTTTATAGCTAAATTGGTTATAGAAACCGCCGGCAAATGTAGGGTCGATTGGACCTTCGTATTTAAGTTTTAATAGATTGTCGTCCTGTAGGTTGATGTAAGTGGTCGTTCTGCCATCTGTACCTATAAACATCGGGTAGCCGTAATCATGGTTCAGTCCTGCAAACTGCACCGAGAACAAGCTGCGTTGCGGATAATTCAATACCGCCGAGCCATTGTTTGAAGTAGACCTGAAGATATTAGGATCTACCTGCAAATCTTTTACCTTGTTGGTGTTATAGCCAAAGTTAAAGTTGGTGGTCCATTTAAAGTTCGGATTATCAATTGCCTTACCTGTAATAGCCAACTCTATACCTTTGCCAGACATGGCACCATAGTTGGCAATTTTGGTGTACTCGCCACCGATACCAGATGTCTGGATCGCACCGATCAAATCGAAGATGTTTCTCTTGTAAAGATCAACCGTGAAATTGATCCTGTTTTTGATCAGGGACAAATCCAAGCCAATGTTCAAGTCTTTGGTTTTTTCCCAAGTCAGTTCAGAGTTTTCTAGGTTCGAAATAAAGATCTGTGCTTCTTGATCGCCCAAATTAGGCCTTCTCGACACTTGATTGTAGAACACGGCCGCCGAGTTGGTGGCATTGCCGATGCTGGCTACCAAACCATAAGAACCGCGTAACTTGGCTCCAGTTAAGATGTCGCTTTTTGGCCAGAAATCCTCATCGCTGATGTTCCAGCTAGCGGCTACGTTCCAGGTTGGCAACCACCTGGCAGTTGCTGTTTTACCCAAGAGGTTAGAGCCATCATAACGGCCTGATAACCTTAAGGTATATTTTTCATTGTAGGTATAAGAGGCATTTGCGAAGAAAGCCGTATATCTTTCATAGTTGTTGCCCATGCTAAAATAAGGCTTTCCCTCTTCAGAAGCTTCTTTAAAATACTTATAGTAAGGCGTAACCAAGCCACCATTGTCAAACTGATAGCCAACGCCATCGAAAGACTCTCTTTGACGGTCGATGTAACGTACTTCCATCGCGCCGAAAGCGGTGATATTATGCTTGGTATTAAAAGTTTTATTGAAAGCCAAGTTTTGCCTGAAATAATAGCTCTTCAGGTTGTCTGTTGATGTTTTATAAAAACCTCCACTTGGCAATACGCTAATTGGCAAGCTGCCTGGAAGGTCGGGATCAGTATACAAATTGTTGTTGCTTTGCGAAGAAGTAGCATCGTCAACCGTTCTGAACGAAGTCGCCATGTTGGAGCTTTCCAAAATAGAGATCTGGGTTTCAGACTTCACGAACCTATAAGCTCCATCAACCGAATAGCTTAAGCTTGGAATAATTTTATAGCTGATGTTACCCTGAACCTTGAAATCCAATACACCCAACTTAAGGTAATTAGAGTTCAGCTCGTTCAAGATGCTAAAAGGCGCACTGTTCTGCCTAAAGTATTCGTAGTTGCCATTTTCATCGTAGGCGGTAAGCATACGGCTGGTGTTTACGGCGTATGAATAAGGATTGATGTCGAAATTACGGAAGTAGTTGCCATAAACCGGATCCGATTGAAGCGCTGTAGCTCCAGGAGCCTGTTGGTTACGTACAGATCCTGTACTCAATAATTCGGCACTTAACTTATCGGTCAAGTTAAAATTGGCACGGTAATTACCGGTAAACCTGCTTACGCTGTTTCCGATGGTAACCCCATTATCTTTGGTAAACGAAGTTGATGCATAGCTTTTAAATTTCTCGGTACCGGAATTGATACTTAACGAATGCTCTTGCTGCAATGAATTTTTAAACAGCACATCGAACCAATCGGTATTGGCATTGGCATACCTTGAAAGGAAAGCAATTTTATCGGCGCTGGTATTTTTAAGGGCATAAGTTTTGGTTACCGGATCGTAGTTGTACAGCATGTTGTACATTTTATAGAAAGGTCCGCCACTTACGCCTCTTGATTCGCCAGGAATCTGCACATAGCCTTTGTTCTGCATCTCGATCAGCACCGCCATCTGGTCGGCCGAGTTCAGGATGTCGAAATCCGAATAGCTAGGTTTGGCATAGGTAGTGAAGTTGCCACGGTAACTGATCCTGGCTGCTCCTTCGGTAAGCTTTCCTTTTTTGGTCGTAACTACAATTACTCCATTCATGGCACGGGCACCGTACATACCGGTTGCGGCCGCATCCTTTAAGATGTTAAAACTCTCAATATCGTCGGGGTTCAAACCTGCTACCGAAGACCCGATCAATGTACTGGCATCGCCAGAAGTAAGGGCTTCGTTCGAAATGTTCACCACATCTTCTAAGATAATTCCATCAACAACCCACAATGGTTTGTTATCTCCAGAAAATGAAGTAGCGCCACGTACGCGTATTTTTGGCGCCGCACCAAAGGTACCAGACACGTTTTGAACGGTTACGCCGGCAACTTGTCCTTCCAGCATCCTGCTCACATCGGTTACACCCGCCCTTTCGGCATCGCTGGCCTTGATCAAGGTGGCCGCACCAGTAAATGTTTTTTTCTCCAGCGTTTGGTAACCGGTTGATACGATGTTAACCTCTTTAAGCTGGCCCGCATCTTCTTCAAGCTCTACATCGATTTTAGTTTTGCCGGTGATGGCCATTTCTACCGTTTTGTAGCCCAAGTACCTGAATACGAGAATAGCCTTTTCGTCTTTGATGGTCAACTGGTATTCGCCCTGTTCATTGGTTGATACCACCTGCCCAGAACCTTTAACGAAAACGCTCACGCCCGGAATAGGTTTGTTGTCTTTTTTGTCTCTGACAACGCCTCTTACCGTAACATCTTTTCGCTGTACCGCGATGGGCTCTTGTACCTTTAAAATCACCTGCGTGCCCACCAGCCTATAGCCGATGTTTTTTTGTTTGAGTGGCTCCAGCGATTCTTGGATGGTATAGGTCTTTTCAGGTACATCAAGTACCAACGATTTGCTGATTTCTGCCGCATCGTATACAAAGCTTACTTTGTAGGCCTGTTCTACCTTTTTCAGGTAGCTGTCTAATCTTTCGGGCTTCCACTTGCCTTGTTGCGCATCGGCCTTGGCCAATGAAGTCCAAAAGATTGCGCAAACAAGCAATGCCATGTGGCAGAAACTCATTCCAACTTTTCTTTTGTAAAAATTTCTCTTCATAGTTTGTTAGTTAAATAAATTGGTTGTTTAGGGGTTTAAGGGTTGTTTAAGGAGTTATGAGCGTGATTTGGTCTTTTTCTTTTTTGATTTTGATGTTATAGGTCTCATTCAATACTTCTAAAACCTGGGCCAAGGTTTGGTTCTTAAAAGTCGCATTGAGTTTTTTGTTGCGTTTGTTGTTCTGCAATTTGATATCGGCGTTATAATAAGCGCTCAGTTGCTTACAAACCTCTTCCAATGGCGTATCTACGAAGGTGAGTTCCTTGGTGAGCCAAGCATCTGCATTTTGGGCGGTTTTGGCAACGATTTCACCCCTTTCCGAATCGTAAGTAATGGCCTGACCTTCGCTAAGGATGGATTTTGAACCATTTTGAAACGGCGAGAACATGACCCTGCCGGTTTTTACGCTCAGATCGATTTGAACCGTAGACACCTTGATGTTGAAAGAGGTACCCAGTACCGTTACGTCAGATTTGTTCATGACTACCTTGAACGGGTGCGCAGGGTCTTGTGCGATCTTGAAAAACGCCTGCCCTTTCGGAAAGGAAATTTCCCTGCCATCTTCAAATTTTTCAGGGTATTTCAGTTCACTGTTTTCGGCCATCACAATAACAGAGCCATCCGATAGCTTAACCGAATCTACCTGGCTGTTTCCGGTAAGCTTGGTCAGGTAAACGATCTTGGTATTTTGGTGATAGATCCAATAGCCCATAGCCAGCACCAAAACGGCGGCGGCAATGTTCCTGAACCATACCAGCTTGAGGTTACGCTTGGGTCTGCTGCTTTTCAGGTAATCCCTCAATTCGCTTACGGCTTTCTTTTCATCAACATCGGCCAGCCTGGCTGCTTTTGAAGAAAGCTCCCATAGTTTTTGCGTTTCAAGGAAATAAGTTTCGTTTGCTGGAGATTGGGAACGGAATTGTTCCACTTCCTGCTGCAAGGCAGGGTCCATAGGGTTATTTAAATACCTGGTAATTAGAACCAGAGATTCAGGATGATTGGGCATACAGTTTGTCTAGTAGGTTTAGGCTATGACAAACGTTTGACTAAAAACCCCTAGTCAAAAAGAAAAAAAAATTTTAATTTATTCCTAAAAACGCTAAAAAAGATAGAGCGTGACGATTTTTTGGAACTCTTTTGAGTTTTTATCTACTCCTTTTTTGTTAACCAATGCTTCCCTGAGCACTTTTAGCGCATTGGCGATATGATTCTCGACGGTACGTTCGGAAATATCGAGCAACCCGGCAATTTCTTTATATTTAAGCTTCTCAAATCGGTTCAATTTGAAAACTTTTTTGCATTGCGGGGGCAGTTTTTCAATTTCGACGCGCAAAATTACCACTAGCTCATTCTCTTCGTCGAGTTCCATCAGGTATTCTTCGCTGTAATCGGCTGCTATTTTCTGGTGGTGTTGCTCAATGTTTTTTTGGCGGTTGAGGTAATTGATAGAGGCGTTGATCACTGAACGATAAAGGTAGGATTTAACCGACCTCACCTCTTCGAGGCTTTCGGGGTTTTCCCATACCTTCATAAAAACGTCCTGTACCAGCTCTTCGGCAACCGAAACATCCTTCACATATTTATCACTTTCGAGCACCAGCTTCTGAAAAAAAAGCGTATAGAAATTGGTAAAGGCCTTGATCTGGCCTTCTTGTATGATATCAACTAAATCCTGCCCCGTAATTATATTAACCACTTAACTATGCTTATTCTCAGTTTCTAAGATAAACATCTGGTCAATAAACTGCAACGCTATTTTTACATTAAGTTAATTTACGTAGTAGGGAGCTATCATGAGATATACGATTACTCCCGTAACAGCCACGTATAACCAAAGTGGAAAAGTAATCCTGGCCAGCTTGCGGTGCTTGTCAAAGCGTTGCGCCAAGGCCCGTACGTAGGTAACCAGCACGAACGGAATGATAATCACCGACAGGCAGATGTGGGTGATCAAAATAAAGAAATAGATATACCTGATGGCACCCTCACCTCCAAATTTGGTCGAATCGGAAGTCATGTGGTAGGCTACAT